>JBFLXF010000288.1:0-4130 GCA_040757515.1 Actinomycetota bacterium | reverse complement strand
TGCGGCGAGGGCGTAGTAGTAGGGAAGGCAGTGCTCGTACGCCTCGTGCAGTCTCTCCGGCAGTTCTGGGTCCCTGCGTGTGGCGGGCCTTATCCCGGTGCTCCTCTGTGCCTCCTCATGCCAGCCCTCCCAGTTCTTCCAGCGTTCGATCTCGGCGGGTTGCCAGGAGAGCCCCTCGGGCCTGAAGGGTATCCCCACCCGCTCGCAGTAGACGGATAGAACCCGCTCCGGCTCCTCGGAGAACCGCATGGCGTCTACCACTACCGGCTGCTCGCCCGCCTCCGTTGCCAGCTTGAAAACCCGGTAGAGCGCCTCATAACCGGTCTCCGCGAGGGTGAAGTCCGGCCACATCTTGTAGAGCGAGACGAGCACGTACTTGGGATCGCGCAGTATGAACGTGTTGACGAAGTTCGAGATAAACTCCGGGCTCAGCAGCGGCTCGGCCTGGTAGGCCATGTCTTTGAGGAAGACACGCCTCTTACGGGGTTTCAAGACCTCCGCGAGCACCCTCTCGTAGCTCTGCTCGGGTTTCGGCGGCTCGTCGGAGTAGCGGTCGCTCGGGCGGTCCTCGCCGTAGTAGTAGGCGACCGAGAACGGTTCGTGCAGCACCTCGAAGTCGCCCCTCTCGACGAAGACCCGCTCAAAAGCCGTCGAGAGCGTGCGCGGTACGGCCCATAGGGCGATAGGCTTTCGGCTCTCCATCGCGCTAGCCGGAGATCAGGGCACTCAGCCGGTTCCGGACTGCCCCTATCGGGATGCGCTCCTGCTGCAGGGTGTCCCGGTCGCGGATGGTCACCTGCCTGTCGTCGAGGGTGTCGAAGTCCACGGTAACGCAGAAAGGGGTTCCGGCCTCGTCCTGGCGGCGATAGCGGCGCCCGATGGAGCCACCTTCATCATAGAAGATCCGGTAGTCGCCCTTGAGGTCCTCGTAGATCTCACGTGCTACCTTTACGAGGGGCTCCTTCCTGGTGAGCGGGAAGACGGCGGCCTTCACGGGCGCGACGCGCGGATGTAGCTTGAGGACGGTACGCTTCTCGAGCTCGCCTTTAGCGTTTGGGGCCTCCTCCTCGCGGTAGGCGTCCACGAGCAGTGCGAGCATGATGCGATCGGGGCCTGCGGCGGGCTCGACGACGTAGGGATAGTAGCTCTCGTTTCTCTGCTGGTCGAAGTAGGCCAGGTTCTGGCCGGAGAACTCGGCGTGGCGTCTCAGGTCGTAGTCGGTGCGGTTGGCGATCCCCTCCAGCTCTGACCATCCGGAGAACGGGAAATTGTACTCGATGTCCACCGTGCGCTTGGAGTAGTGCGAGAGCTTTTCCTTCGGATGCTCGTAGAGGCGGAGGTTCCTCTCGTCTATGCCTAAAGAGACGTACCAGCGCCAGCGCTCCTCGATCCAGTACTCGTGCCACTCCTCATCGGTGCCCGGCTCGACGAAGAACTCCATCTCCATCTGCTCAAACTCGCGGGTGCGGAAAATGAAGTTGCCCGGCGTGATCTCGTTCCTGAAGGACTTCCCGATCTGGGCGATCCCGAACGGCACCTTCACCCTGGTCGTGTCCAGCACATTCTTGAAGTTCACGAATATGCCCTGCGCCGTCTCGGGTCTGAGGTACGCGATGTTCTCCGGGCTCTTTACCGGCCCGGTATACGTCTCGAACATCAGGTTGAACGGGCGGACGGGCGCGAAGTCTCTCCCGCCGTCAACAGGGTCTTTGATGCGCTCGTCCTCCTTGATGAGGCGGGTCATCTCCTCGGCGCTCATCCCCTCGGCGTCTATGCCGGTGGCCTCCTCGATGAGGTGGTCGGCCCGGTAGCGGCGCCCGCTGGTGCGGCTCTCGACGAGCATGTCGTTGAAGGTTCCGACGTGGCCGGAGGCCTCCCAGACGCGCGGGTGCATGATGATGGCGGCGTCGATGCCGACGACGTCGTCGCGCATGTGGACTATCCGGCGCCACCATTCGTCCTTGATGTTGCGCTTCATCTCGACGCCCAGAGGCCCGTAGTCGTATGAGGAGCGGATGCCGCCGTAGATCTCCGAGCTCTGGTAGACGAAGCCCCTCCTCTTGCAGAACGCTACTATCTTCTCCATCGAGACGGTCTGTGACACGGGATCCTCCGAACTTCTCGTAAAGCAACGCAGTGAGAAAGGAAAGTATAGCCCAGCGCCTCCGCCCGGTTGAACCGAACGGGGCGTCCCCGTAATCTATAATCTCGCTCATGGAGATGCTGCTCACGGTCGGCGTCGGCGTTGGTCTTGCCTCGGTGGCGGGGCTGCGGGCGTTTGTGCCCCTCTTCTCGGCCGCCCTGTTCGGCGCCCTGGGCCTCTTCGCGCTGCCGGATCCCTACGGCGCTGCGGCGGAGTGGCCCGTCGTCGGCGGGCTTGGGGCTCTCGCGGTAGCGGAGCTGGCGCTGGACAAGGTGCGCGCGCTGGAGCGCTCCTTCAACTACGCGATGGTTCCGGTACGGGGCGCGAGCGGAGCCGTTCTGCTCGCGGCGGCGATCGGTGAGGGCTTCGGAGCGGACGCCGCGCCGTGGCTCGCGGCCGGAGCGGTCGTCGCGGGCGGAACGTCGGTCCTCAAGGTCATGCTGCGTCCTCCTGCGCGCGTGGTCTCGGCCGGGGTCTCGGCGGTCTTTCTGAGCGTTCTCGAGGATCTGGCAGGGGTGGCGGGCTCGCTGGCGGGGCTCTTTATTCCGTATCTGCCGGTCCTTCTGGTGGCGTTCCTGCTGTACTTTTTCTACCGGGTGAAGCGGCGGCGGGGACGGAAGTACGGCGGGCTTCGCATACTCGGCGACTGACCCCGCCTGCCCTCCGAGGGGGTGTCATGGAAGAGCGGGAGATCACCGTAGTCAGGGGAGGGCGGGAGACGCCGTTCTCGCGGGGCATTCTGGCGCAGACTCTCTCCCAGGCGGGGGCGAGGCCGGAGCTGGCGCACAAGATAGCGAGTGAGGTGCGCGCCGAGCTTCTGGCCGAGCAGCGCTACACGGTCGAGGAGGAAGAGGTCCTGGCGCGTGTCCGGGAGAAGCTCTTCAAGACCGACGCCGTGATCGTGGGCCGGCTCGACAAGTGGCGCATCCTGCGCGAGTCTACCGAGCCGATAGTCGTCCTTATCGGGGGGGCGACCGGTGTGGGGACGAGCACGCTCGCCGCGGACGTGGCCCGGCGTCTGAACATCCAGAGCGTCATCGGAACCGACTCGATCCGGGAGGTCCTGCGCCGCGCGATCAGCCCGGATCTGCTGCCGATACTGCACAAGAGCTCCTACGAGATAACGGCGGAGGACATCCGGGTGCCGGTCGAGGAGTGCGAGCGGGTGCTCTTCGGCTTCCGGGAGCAGGCCTCTCAGGTGGCCGTTGGGGTGGAGGCCATCGTGGACCGCTGCCTCAAGGAGGGGACGAACGTCGTGATCGAGGGGGTGCACCTGGCCCCGGAGATCATACTCGACAAGTACCGCGACCATCCGAACGTCTGCCCGATGGTGGTCTTTCTCTCGGACGCGGGGATGCACCGCTCGCGCTTCTATCTGCGTGCTCTGGGTACGGCGATGCGCCGCCCGGCCGAGGAGTACATCGCGTACTTCAGGGAGATACGTCAGATACACGACTACATCGTCGAGAGCGCGGCCCGCACCGGGGTGCAGGCTGTGGAGAATGTCTCGATAGAGAACACCTCGGACGCCGCCGTGGAGATAGTCGCCAACCGGGTCTCCGGGATCGCGGAGAAGGCGGGTCGCAGGCGCGATTCACTGCTCTTTGATGCCGGCAGTACCCCCAGGCACGGCATCCCCCTGCGCGGCGCGGATAAGGGGTAGAATACGCGCGGGGTTCATAAGGAGGCGTGTCCTTGGACAGGGACCGGTTGAAGATGTTTGTGATTGGCGGCCTCACCGGGGCCATAGCCGGTCTGCTCTTCGCCCCCAAGAGCGGCAGGGAACTGCGTGGCACCCTGGCGGAGCGGGCCGGCGAGACTCGCGAGAGGGGCCGCGAGACGTACTTCGAGGCTCAAGAGAGTCTGCGTGAGCGTCTCTCCGAGTCTCGCCGGACGAGGCCGGAGCCATCGGAGCCGCGGGGGGGGGGGGGGCCCCCCCCCCCCCCCGCCCCCCCCCCCGCCGGGGGGGGGGGGGGGGAGCCCCCCC
>JBFLXF010000287.1:0-4141 GCA_040757515.1 Actinomycetota bacterium | reverse complement strand
AGTGCGCCTTCTCCTTAGATCTATGAGGCGGAACAAACTCATCGACCCCCGATCTCCTCCCTGGCTCGATTAGGCGGCTGCTTTTCGGAGGATCTCCTTCTCCTGACGGAGGACCTTGTTCTCCCGGTGCAACCTTCTAAGCTCTTCACGCTCGTCTGTGGTGAGACCTTCTCGTTGGCCGGCATCGATCTCGTCCTGCTTGACCCAGTTCCTCAAGGTCTCTGCCGTGACGCCCAGTTCTTTGGCTACCTTGGGGATAGGGTGCTCCTCGTCTGAGGCGCGTACCAGCCGGATGGCCTCGCGGCGAAACTCCGGTGGGTATGGCGGTCTGGTTCTCGGCATCCTTTCTCCTCTTCGTGGATCTCTGTTGCCAAGTCTCTACCAGTCCACACAACCGTAGCAAGTCCAACCCTCTTGCGGAATGACCTTTGGCAAAACCTTCGCAGAGTCCAGCGCGGCTTTGATGTCTCCTTTCTTAAACCCCTCGCGTCCAAGGACTATCAAGTCCGGTGCAAAGTTCTCCGGTTCGCCTCCTTGCTCCCACCACTCAGCACCCTCCGGAAGCAAGGCTGCGAGGTCCTCCGGATCGAAGGGTCCGTAGCCGACGAAAAGCACCCTCCGGTCCGAGAAGGCAAAAGCCCGCGGGACGATCATCCGGCCTATCGCGGCCAGGTAGTTGACCTGGGCGGCGAACCCGTCGGGATCTATGTTCGTCATTCGCCCCTCCGTCCCCTCACTCGCGCTCAAAGCCATGGGAGTCGAACTTGAGGACGTTGGCGTTCTCGGAGACGGTGCGCTGCACGTCCTCGGGGGCTCCTTCGGGAAGCTCGGCATCTATCTCCAAGGAGACGTTGAGCCTGGCCCCGGGAAGGGCGATGAGGTGGGAGAGGATCTCGTCGGCGATCTTGCCTGCGTCCCGCCCGACGCGGTCTGGATCGAGGGTGACTGAGGCGTGGAAGCGCCTGGGGAGTGTGGGTCCGAGTGGCGAAGCGACCCGGGAATCTCCGTGTCCGCCTGTCGCGTAGGTGATGCCGGGCTGTGTCCCGGGACTACTGTCTCCGCCGGGCTGTTGGCTGGAGACTCGCGCGGCCCGCTCGCGGGCTTCCTGCTCTTCGGCCTCTATCTGCCTTCTAGCAACTTCTGGCTTTACGAGGACGCTACTTGAGTCGAGGACGACCGAACCTGTCCCTCCGAGGCGGAGACCGACGTAGCGGCCCGTTTCTTCGTCGTAGGCTTCTGCGTAGGCGAAGAGGTCTGAGGCGGCGACGGTGGATACGCCCTCCTGGATGGCCCGGAGAAGAACGTCACGATCCTTGAGGCGTGGCAGGTAGAGGTAGGAGCACAGGTACTCCCAGAGCTGGCGGATGCCGATGTGATCGGTATCGCGCCAGAGCTTGCGGTCGAGCTCCATCTTGAGGCGTGCGGGGCCGAGCACGGGCAGGAGCAGTTCCTCGGCGACGAGCTTCTTGCTAGCGCGGATTGCGAGGGGGTCCTGTCCGGTGGCGCGGATCTCGGCCCACTCCACCTCACCCAAAGGTTCTGGCTGCTCGGGGACGAGGCACCAGGTCCACGCCTCGGCGATCTGGGTGTTGACCGCGGTCTCGGCCTCCTTGCGCTTGGTGGCCGCTTGCCTGGCGGCGAAGGGCGTGAGGTTGAGGGCTTCGACCTCTTCCGCGATGGAGGACCAGGCCAGGAACTGCCTGACACGCCCCTCCAGATCCCTGAGCCGCCGGGCATCGGCGGCGAGGAAGACGAGGGTGTTCTTGTAGAGCCTGGGACTCTGCCCCCGCTGCGCGAGGATCTCCTTCGCGGCGGCAAGGGCCTGGCTGTCCGGGTTCTTGGCCGCGTGCGGGCGTTGGGGGCCGAGGATGACGAGGCGGGCCTCCATCTCGTCGGGGACTTCGGAGGTCGACTCGGGCGCAACGTGGACACCGGCGAAGTCGCCGCGGTTTCTCGCCCCGCTCCCGGCGCGCAGGCGGTGTGTGATCTCGGCGTGCACCTCGTCTTCGTCGTAGCTCTCGGCGCGGTCCCGGGCGAGCCGGGCGACGCTTGGCTGGGTCGAGTACCAGTAACGCCTGCCATCCACGTAGAGATAGGTCGCCCCATCGGTAAGGCGCCGGAGGGCGTCGCCGAAGGTCGCGGCGGTCTCGCCGGGCTGGACGCAGCCGAGCATGATGTTCTTCTCCTCTATGCCGGGTGTGGCCGCCCCGGCGGTGGGTGCGCTGCCCATGTAGATGGTCCGGGCTACGCGCCTGCTGGCGGAGTAGCGGCCCAGGTTGGTGTTCTCCCGGTCAAGGCGGAGGGGTAGGGAGCCCGGTCCGTCCACGTCCTTCGCGATAACGGCGTCCCAGGGATCGTCCATGTAGCGGGTGAGCTCGAACCGGACCGCCTCGTTCTCCATGGGGATCGTGGAGGGCATGATGAGGAGGTTCTTATCCTCGTTTTCCCAGAGCGCGTGGATGACGGCGGCCATGAGCCGGAGCACGCCCCTGGTCCTCTGGAACTTGTCCAGGCTCGACCAGTCGCCGTAGAGCCGGTCGAAGAGCTCGGGGTGGATGGGATAGGCGGCCGTCATCCTCCTGGCGTACTCGGCCTCGGAGCAGCCGGAGGGGAAGGTGCCGCTTGCGTTCCTGTACATCTCGGAGAAACGCTTTACGACGAGGTCGCGGGCGGCGTGCTTCTCGGTATCCTCGCGGAAGAGCCTACGGCGCACGATCTCGAAGCCCTCCTCGGCGCTGGCCGGACGCCAGGAGGACTCGACGCGGGAGAAGGTCTGCTTGAGGCGGGCGAGGGCCTCCTCTCCACCCTCGCCGCCGACCTCAATCTGAGACATGGGCAGGCTCGCCACCACCAGCGTTCCCGGGACCGCCCGGGCGGCCTCGGTGAGGGCCTGGGCGAAGGTGAGGTTCGCGTCGAAGGAGCCGGCGGGCAGTCCGGAGTGGCCGTAGAGGTTGCGCAGGTAGGCCACCCACTCGTCGATAAGGATCAGGCACGGAGAGAGGGCGCGGAAGAGGTCGGCGAGCACGATCGAGCCGGGGCTGGTGCCGGTCCTGTCGGCCTCGGCAACCATCGCGTATCCGTCGGCGCCGCCGAGCTGCCAGGCCATCTCGCCCCACAGCGTGTGGACCACGGTGCCGTCAGGCTTGCGGTCGGCCTGCCCCACGGAGAGCGCCGACCCGACGAGCACGGCCCTGCGGGCCTCGGGTGCGCCGGAGACGCCGGCGGCCTTGAGGAGCGGCTCTACCCCGACGAGGCTCGAGGCCGGGACGCCGGAGAAGAGGTGGTAGAGGGCGAGCATGGAATGGGTCTTGCCGCCGCCGAAGTTGGTCTGGAGCTCGACTACGGGGTCGCCTCCCTTGCCGGAGAGCCGGCGCAGGGCGTCGGTGAGCAGGCGGCTCAAACCCTCGGTAAGGAAGGTGCGGCGGAAGAACTCGTGCGGGTCGCGGTACTCGTCGGTGCCCTCGCCGCGGTGGATCTGGGCGAGGTCGGCCATGAACTCGGCCTGCAGGTAGCGGCCGGCGGCCACGTCCTCGTGGGGGGTTATTACCTCGCGCCAGGGCGGGAGGTTGGCGTCGGGGCGTCCGCCGGCGGACTCGACGCGGCGGCCCTGGGCGCGGGCCTGCTCGGAGAACTTGGTGCGAAGCACCTCCGCCGCGTGACGCTCGACCTCGCGGGCCTGCTCGGAGGCGGAGATCGCCTCCAGCAGCAGCCGCATGGAGTCCAGCGCACGGTAGGTCTGGTCGGTGGAGAAGGGCTTGTCGTGGGCCCAGTCGTTGCGGACGCCCTTGAGCTCGTGGACGAGCGTCCTCTGAGGAGGACCGAGGGTGCGGCTGAAGACGTCGTGCCAGTGGTCCAGCATCACGCCGAGGAGGGCGGCGTTATCCCAGTGGAGGCTGCCGTCGGGGGCACGCTCTATCTCGTAGCGGCGAGCCCGGTCAACCTCTTCCTGCCAGCGTGCCCCGAGGCGGGCCTTCAGCTCCCGCTCGACGAACGGGATGAGGCCGGCGCGGAGAAGATCCAGGCCCCGTTGTACGCGATCTCTGTTGCTCAAGGCCATAGGTACGAACTCCTCCCTTAGCCTGCTAGAGGTCCATGCTCGTCTGCGCTTCCGTGCCTTCCGGGTTCTCGGCGGCGAGGCGTG
>JBFLXF010000286.1:0-4179 GCA_040757515.1 Actinomycetota bacterium | reverse complement strand
CGGCACGTCCTCCGTGCCGGCCGTGACCAACTTCCTGGGTCTGCGGGTGACGGTCGAAGGACGCACCTACCAGGGCAACAACTTCGACAACGGCTGGTCGCGTCCCGGAACGCCGCCGGGTCCCGACCGCGAGGGCTGGGACAACCTCCAGAACGTCTACCTCCCGGCGGGTGCCGTCACGGGGAGGTTCGAGGTCGTCGTGCGAGCCATCAACGTCACGACGAACTGCATGGACGGAGGGGCGAGTGATCCTCAGCAGGATTTCGCGCTGGTCGTCGCCAACGGCCACCCCGACGAGGGCATGACCCCGATCGACCTTTTCATCCTCGTCGATCGCGACATGAGCGGTGCCGCTCCGGGCGACGGTGATTTCTGGAGCGACGGCTCCGGCGACAACGACGACGATGAGCTCGACGGGAACTGGTGGGACGACCACGACACCAAGCCGAGCCGCGAGCGCCCCATCCTTCGCCGCGGCGCCCGCGGCGCAGACGTCGAGGAGTTGCAACGCCTGCTCCAGCAGGCCGGCTATGACCCCGGTCCCATCGATGGCATCTTCGGAGGCGGCACGCAGAGCGCGGTACGGAGCTTCCAGCGAGACCAGGGACTCACCGTCGACGGCGTCGTCGGGCCGCGGACCTGGGCCGCGCTGGACGCCGCCACGGCGGGAGACGGCGGCGGGAGCAGCCAGGACGACGACTGGTGGAGCGACGACTGGCCGGACGACTGGTGGGAGGAGACACCCCCCGCGACCGAGACGGTGCGGCGCAGGGAGACCGCTGTGGCGGCTCTCCTCGCGGGCACGGCGGTCGGCGGCACGGATGTGCAGGTCCTCTCGCCGGAAACCATAACCACGGAGGTCGGCGAGCGCGTCGCCGCCGGGCCCGGCGGCCCGGACGTAACGGGCGCCGCGACCGCCCCGCTCCGCGACGCCCTGCGGCTGCTGATGTCGCGGTGGGACGATCTCGAGAGCCGCGCCCGCCGGTTGCACGCGGTCATAGTCGTCGGCTCCGGCACGCGCATCGGTCGCGACGACCTGCGCGCCCTCCGGCGTCTCGCCCTCCGCGGCGAGCTATATCTGGTAAGCGCCGACCGGATGCTGCTGCGGTTCCTGGCGCAGCGCCTGTATCTCCAGCGCGGCGTGAACCTGCGCGCCGCCCCTTCGGAGGACCGGGTTCCGGCCACCGCCCAGGCCGCCGCCGCAGAGGCCGCGGGCTCGACCCAGATGCTGCTGCGCACCGAGTCGCGGGCACTGGACGTCGGTGCGGGCACGCGCGTGGCGTTCGGCGTAACCGACGCGGACCGCCGCATCGTCCTGGTGATCGAAGCATCCCCCGACGAGATCGAGGTCCGTATCCGACCTCCCGGCGAGGAGCCGGCCACGTTGCCCCCGCGCAGCCACCGGAGAGGCCTCCGGCTCGGGACACGTCCGGACGGCGCCGCAATGATCGAGATCGAGCGTTTAGAAGACGCCCCATGGGCCGGTCCGTGGGAGCTCCAGGTCAGATCTGCCGGCACCACCCCGCCGGAGGTGATCGGATGGGCGTGGTCGGACCTGGACCTGGAGGCGGCTGTAGGCAACACCCCATCAAGCGAGGCCGGTGAGAACGGAGAAACGCGCGTGACGGTGCAAGGAGCGCCGGGCGTGACCCTCTCACGACTGCGCGTCGTAGGACCCGGAGGGCCGGTCGGCGAGACCGCCCGAGACATCGAGGCCCGGCGTACCCCAGACCGCCTCGACCTCCTCGCCGCGGCTATGCCCGACACCTCCGGGAACCGGCCGGTCCCCGAAGAGGCGCCCGACGGGAACGGCGCGGCCGCCGAAACGATGCAAGACCGAACTCTGGAGGTCCCGTCGCTCGACGCGAGCATCCCGCTGCCCGAACGCCAGCGTTCCGGAACGCTGGCGTTCGACGTGGAGCTGGCGGTGGCCGGCAGCGATCCGGAGGGCCACAGGTTCGATCGGCGGTTGCACGCCACGGTGTTACGCCTGCAACGGCGCGCCGAATGGCGCCGACAGCGGAGCAGGCGGGAGCGGCTCCTCAAGGCCACGGTCCTCCAGGTTCGCTACGGCGGCGACAGCCACGTCACCGGCCTGCTGCTCGCCCGAGATGGCCGACGCCGCCCGGTGCGCATAGACAATGAGAGCCTCCGCACACAACTTGCAGGGCTGGATCTGCTCGGGCAGCCGGTGCACGTCGCCGTGCGGGGTGATCGCGCGGTGGCGGTGATCCGCGAGCTGCGGGCAAACGGAACGACGGGTAGCGGATAGTGACGGACCAGCAGAGCTGGAGCCGGCGTATCGAGGCCTACCTCGACCGCGTTGCCGGAGACGGAGCGGGACACGGCCCGATCTCCACGGAGGTCGCGCGCCCCGCTCATCTCCCGGGCGTAACGAACGCGTTGTCCGCACGGCCCGTGCTGGCTGCGGCGGCGCACGCGGTCGTGGCGGAGCCGCACCGGGTCATCGCCTCGAAGGTAGTCGTGAACCGCCTGGGGGGCGAGGGTCTTGTGTGGCTCCGCGACCCGGACCTCGTTCTCGGCGATCTACCGGTGCGGCCGGTGAAGCCGGTGCCCGCCAGGATAGAGCCGGTCCCGGCCGGCGACGTCATGCTCTGGCCACACCCGGCGAGCGCCCGGGCGTTTGTCTCCAGCGCGGCACCGAAACTGCTCGACGCGGCCGTGACGATCGAGCGGAACCCGGAGACGCTGGGCATCTCCGGGGGTAGTGCGACGCTGACGTTCGGGGCGACACCGGCCGTAGACCAGCCCGGCCACCGGCACGAGGAGTGGGCCGAACGGCTCACGGAGGCCGGGCACCAGCCGCGCGCCTGGCGCTTTTTACCCATGCATATCCACGCCCTTACCGCCGAGCTGGAGCTTCCTGTCGGCCACGTGCAGGGCGAGCCGCGCGTGTCGACCAACCCGGACGTCGGCACCGCCACGGTACTGGTAGATCTCACCCCACAAGGCGCGGCTGCCTGGCACCAGGCTCTGACGGCGGCACCCCGCCGCGACGTCGGTGGCCTGATACGACTGACGCCCACCTTCTACGTCCGATCGGACGGAAACCAGGTTGAGGCGAGGCAGGACCCCATAGCCGCTCCGCTGGGACCTATGCTCCGGGATTCTCCGGAGAACGTCATCCATACCATCGACCCGGAGGTATCCCTGGAGGCCGTGCTCGTCGTGGACGGTCACCCGACGATCGAGACGGTCACGGTGGACCTGCGGTCCTCGACCGGCCTAACCCATACCGAAGTCTTTGGGGAGAACGGCGGCCGCGTGGTACTGCGGCTGACGTCCACCGAGCTGGCTCGCGAGCGCATAGACTGGACCGCTCGGGTGTCGTTCCGGTCTGGCGCGTGGCCCCCGGTAAGGGACGCCGGGACCCTGTCTTCCGAGACCGGCGGATGGTCCGAGCTCGTCGTACCTTCGTCGTGGATCCGCCACGTCTCGGTCACGGCGATGCTCGTCGGCGAAGATGGTGCCGTGCTGCCCGAGGAGAACGCCGCTCCGCAAGATCGGGTAACCGGTTCTATAGACTTCACCGCCGCGTTCCTCGAATCGTCTACCGGGCTGCACACCTCGTTCGAAACCGCAAGCCAGGAGAGGGTCTCCATCCTGATGCCCGCCCCACCGGGGCAGCCACCGGGCGATCTCAAGCTCACCGTGATGGCGTTGCGGGACGGACGCGATGCGCTCGCGGTACGCGCCTTGGCCCCCGATGAGCAGTGGGCGCTGGTCAGGGTCGCCCCCGACGCGCGCATCCAGGTCACAACGAACAAGACCCCGGCCGCGGAGAAGTCCCTGGAGTCTGTGGTCGGGGCGGTCCTCGACCGACTCGCCGAAGAGTCCGCTTCCCGGTCTCCGTCCACGCCGGTCGTCCAGGCCCCGGCGACCGCGTCGAGATCCGGTCCGCCGCCGGTCTTCGAGGTCTATCCCGGAGAGAACCGCTACTATGTGCTGGAGGTCGCTATCCGTCCCGAGCTGCTAAGCTCCACATCGCCCGGCAGGACGCCGCACGACTTCTGGTCGTCCGAGGATCTCGGGGCGCTCGGAGCCGCGCGGTTCGCGATGCCGGAGGAAGTCTGGGCGCGGCTGCGGCACGCCGGAGAGCTCTTCTACCGGGTCTGGACTACCCGGACGCCGGACGGGTGGGTCGAGCCCGGGGTCTCC
>JBFLXF010000285.1:0-4180 GCA_040757515.1 Actinomycetota bacterium | reverse complement strand
TGATACCCCGGTTTACGCTCACCCCGCGAACGTAATCTACGCCGCCGTGCATTATCACCGCCTCACCAGGTCCCGAGAAAGCAAACTCTCTGGAACTCTCGCCGGGCGATGTGTGCTTCCCCTCCCAACCGCGTAGCCTACTCAGTAGCCGCCGGGCCGCGGCCAATACCTCTTCTCTGCCGGCGTAGCCCTGATCAAACTCCCCTATAACATGATCCTCGCGCAGGCACTCCCATAAAAAGGATAACTGCTCGGGTTGGAGCCCGAGCCTGCCAGCCAAGAAGTTCTTTAATTCTTTGTGTCCGTCATCGCTCTTCGTCATGGACACATTATAAAGCCGTCGTGAATTCTGAAAAAACATAGAAAGCGGGGAACATTGCTGAAAGAAGACCAAATCGCGGTGGAATGGATCGACTATCCGACAGCGCAGCGGTACAGCGGGTTGTCGCACACCACGCTCTGGCGTCTCGTGACGAGCGGGGAGCTCAAAGCCGCGCGGGTCGGGCGGAGTGTGCGAATTCATCTTCCGAGCCTCAGGCGTTTCATGGAAGAGCGCGCCGGCGTCGGCGGTGGAAAGTAAAAGCCCCCGCCGGGGGAGGAGGGAGCTGGACTCTCTATGCACGGAGTATACACGCGTCAAGCGGAATCTGTAGAAACCTTTCTCGCGTTACGCGAGCTCTTCAGCCGCAATTGCGCAGCGCAAGAATTCGGCGCTGAGACGCTCGCGGAGCTGCTTTACCACGAGCGCTATCTGGATTATCAAGTTTGCTCGTGCTGCATCGAGATCGCGCTCGAAGCTCTTCGAGACGAGCGCGGAGAAGTGCTGGCGTGAGCGGCGTCGAATCCCGACGCCGCGCCGCGAGAAGCTACCTGGAGCGCGGGATGGCCGTGATCCCCATCCCGGCGGGCTCAAAGAACCCCGGCCGGAGCGGATGGGAGAGGCTGCGCATCCGCGCGGACGAGGTCGGGAAGTACTGGTCGGGCGGCCAAAACCTTGGGCTCCTCACCGGCGAGCCCTCCGGCTGGCTCGTGGACGTTGACCTCGACGCGGACGAGGCGGTGCGGATAGCGGGCCGGTTTCTGCCGCCGACTCTGACGAGCGGCCGGGAGAGTCGGCCGCACAGTCATTGGTGGTACGTCTCACCCGGCACGCAGAGCCGCGACTTCAAAGACACGGACGGGGAGAAGCTCGTGGAGCTGCGGGCGAGCGGGCGGCAGACCCTCGTAGCGCCCTCCACGCACCCGGACGGGGATGTGTACACCTGGCACCCCGGACCGGGGCCGGAGGAGATCCCGGCCGATGATCTCTACGAGCGTTGCCGGGAGCTGGCTACCGCCGCGCTCATAGCCCGCCACGTGCCGACCGGCGGGAGGCACGATTACGCGCTCGCGCTCGCGGGATTTCTCCTCCGGCCGGGGCGGCTGGAGGAGAAGCTCGCGCTCAAGATCCTGAACGCCGCCTGGCATGCGGCCGGAGCGGACACCCGCGAGGCCCTGCGCGACCTCGCTAACACCGTCCGCAGCACCGCCGCGAACATCGCGGGCGGACACCACGTGACCGGCGGGCCGACGCTGGAGGAGGAGTACGCGCCGGGGATGGTGCGCGTCCTGTCCGGCTGGTGGGGCTGGAGGAGCTCCTCCGGCGCCGTCGTCGAAGATGGGGAGCGCAAGCCGACTCAGGCGGAGCTCTTGATTCAGTGCGCGCAGGACGCCGAGCTCTTCCACACCCCGGCCGGGGACGCCTACGCGGCGGCGCCGGTCTCGGAGCATCGCGAGACGCACCCGGTCAGGTCTCGCGGCTTTAGGCGCTGGCTCATGCGCCGCTACTACGAGGAGCACGGCCGGCCTCCGGGCTCTCAGGCGCTCCAGGACGCGCTCAACCTGTTGGAGGCCCGCGCTCACTTCGACGCTCCCGAGCGCGAAGTCTACGTCCGCGTCGCCGGTAAGGACGGCAACGTCTACATAGACCTCTGCAACGAGCACTGGGAAGTGGCCGAGATACGCCCGGACGGCTGGCGCGTCGTCCAGAGCGAAGATGCTCCGGTCAGATTTCGCCGTCCGGCCGGGTTGCTCCCGCTCCCGCGTCCTGTACGCGGAGACGGGGCGCTCGACGGACTGCGCCGGCACATCAACGTGCGCGACGAGGCGAGCTGGCGACTCCTCATCGCGTGGGTCGTCGCCGCGCTCCGGCCCGACGGTCCCTACCCCGTCCTCATCCTTCAGGGCGAGCAGGGCTCCGCCAAGAGCACTACAGCCCGGCTCCTGCAGGCGCTCGTAGACCCCTGCGTCGCGCCGCTGCGCGGCATGCCGCGCAGCGAGCATGACCTCTACGTGGCCGCAGACAACGGCCACGTCGTAGCTTTCGACAACATCTCCACGATACGGCCGTGGCTCTCCGATGCGTTGTGCTCTCTCGCTACCGGCGGCGGATTCGCTACCCGCACTCTCTACGAGAACCGCGAACAGGAGCTCTTCGACGCCATGCGGCCCGTCATCCTCAACGGCATCGCGGACGTGGCGACCCGGCCCGACCTCCTCGACCGGGGCATCGTGATAACGCTTGCCGCGATCCCCGACGAGGAGCGTAAGCGCGAGGCGGAGG
Source organism: Actinomycetota bacterium (assembly GCA_040757515.1). Classification (GTDB taxonomy): domain Bacteria; phylum Actinomycetota; class Rubrobacteria; order Rubrobacterales; family Rubrobacteraceae; genus JBFLXF01. The sequence continues at coordinate 1,578 of JBFLXF010000285.1, read as the reverse complement.
TCTTCCGGGAGTTCGAGAGACTCAGGCCCGCCGTGCTCGGAGCGCTCTTCGACGCCGTCGCCGGCGGACTCTCGACGGTCGAATCCTTAAGGCTCGAAGAGCTGCCGCGCATGGCCGACTTCGCCTGCTTTGCGGTCGCCGCCGAAAGCGCTCTGGGTTGGGAGCCCGGCTCGTTCATGGAAGCCTACACCGGCAACCGCCGGGAAGCCACAAAGACCGCGCTCGAAGCCGACCCGGTAGCCGGCGCGGTGTGGCGACTCGCCGCTGAGGCGGGCGAATGGACCGGGACCGCAACGGCTCTATGGCAGGAGCTGAGCGAGCTGGCCGGCGAAGACGTGCGGCGAACCGAAGTCTGGCCCAAGGCTCCCAACACGCTCGCCAACCGCCTCAAGCGACTCGCGCCGAACCTCCGGCAGGTAGGCATCGAGTATGGAGACTACCGCGAGCCCGGCTCCGGCCGGAGGCTGAAGTCCATCAAGATAATAGGCGTAAAGTATCGTCACAGCCGTCACAGCCGTCACACCGGAGAAGAAACCCCTGCAAATGGCCACAATCCGGGTGTGACGGTCTGTGACGATACCGTGACGGTCTGTGACGATACCGTCACAGACCGTCACAGCAAAAACCCCTGCAAATGCGCGAAATTGTGACGATGTGACGGTCTGTGACGATACTTTGCGGCCATTTTCTGATCCGGGCCATCGGGACGCGGCCGGACAAACTTCGGAAAGTGGTCCGAGCCTTAAGGATCGGACCGGAGGAGACCGTCATCCGCCCGACGGCGACGTGCTCCGGCCCAAGGACGCGCTGCGCGTGCTCCGAAACCCGCCCGGGTGGCTCGCGCGGCAGATGGCCGCTTGCCGCGAGCGGGGCAACCAGCCGCGCTTGCTCCTGCCTCTCGCGGCGGCCGTGGCATACGAGCTCTGCGGCGACCCGACGCGCCGGGAGGAGCTACTCCCCGTGGTGGAGACGTTCATGAGTGAGTGGGAGGAGATGAAACCATGTCCCTAAACCGCCGCCTGTGCCGCCTCGAACGCATCCGGCGCGGATGCCCGGCCTGCGGGCAGGGACCGGGCGGCTCTTTCGCGGAAGGCTACGAGGTGGTGTGGGACGACGGAGGAGAACCGCCACCGGAGGACGCGGAGCCGGAATTCTGCCCCGCATGCGGCCGGCAAACGTCGTACACGGTGGGCGGACCTCGAAGACGAAGACCGGGGGGAGGGGGGTGAGCGTTGATGCCCAGATGCGCCGGTATAACGCGGAGCGGGGACCAGTGTACGGCGAGCGTTGCACCCGGCGTTCGGTGGTGTTTCAACCACGATCCCGCGCGCTCTGAGGAGCGCCGCCGCAACGCCTCACGCGCCGGCCGGGGTAAGTCGGGCCGGGAGCTCAAGGATGTCAAGAAACGTCTCTTGGGGCTCGCCGAGGCGGTCCTGAGCGGTGAGGTGGACGCCAAGCAGGCCGCCGTGGCGGGCCAGCTCCTCAACTACCTCATCCGGGCAATCTCCGTGGAGCTCAAGGTGCGCGAGCAGGAGGAGCTCATCGAGCGCATCGAAGCTCTAGAGGAGCTGCTGGAAG
>JBFLXF010000284.1:0-4189 GCA_040757515.1 Actinomycetota bacterium | reverse complement strand
CCCTCGCTAGCACGCCCGAACCCCGCCGGGCGATTGGGCTTATTCTATCATGACGGGCTGCTCACCTCGCTCCCGGCGACCCGCTCCACAGCCGCTATCAGGTCCTGCGCGCCGGTCAGTCCCACCGCCTCGAAGCGTGGGACGCGCCGCCTGAGGTACGCCGAGACGACCGGTCCCTCGTCTGCTCCGGCGCCGCCTGCGGCTCGCCGCCCGGCGGAGGTCTCGTGCCAGGAGAGCACGCTGTTCGCGAGGGCCTCAAGTCCCGCGCGGTCGCCGCGCTCGAAGCCCTTGTGCACCAGGAGGCGCCCGTCGGAGAAGACGAAGACCTCGACGACGCCGGGCTCCGTGGAGGGCGCGACGACGGCCCGCAGCCCCTCCGCGCTCACGACCCCGCGCGCCAGGCGCACGCGCTCGATGCCGGAGATCAGGTCCCTCAGCCGCGCCGCGGCCTCGAACTCGAGCTCACGCGCGAGCCGATCCCTCTCGCGCGCGAGTGCGGCGAGGTGCTCGTCGCCGCCCTCCCCGCGCAAGAGCGCCGCCATCTCGTCCACGACCTCCCGGCGGTAGCGCCTCGCGCTCATCCCCAGGCACGGCCCGCAACGGCCCATCTGCCCGTAGAAGCAGGGCCCATCCCCCGCGCCGCCGCAGCGCCTGAGGGGAAAGACGCGCCCGAGCGCCTCCAGGCACACGTCGAGCGCGGCGGCGCTCCTGTAGGGGCCGAGAAAGACGACGCCGTCCTCCGGCGTGTTCGCGGAGACGCGCTCGGGGACAGGGTAGGGCTCGCTCAGGTCAAGCCGTAGATACCAGCTCGCCGTGTCCCCCCGCCCGACGGTGTTGTAGCGCGGCAGCAGGCGCTTTATCTCCCGCGCCTCCAGGATGAGCGCCTCGAGCTCGCTCTCCGTCTCCTCGCAGCGGACCGCCGCGACCTCCTCGACGAGGCGCCCGATCTTCCTGCGCCCGTCGCCGCCGTTGAAGTACGTCCGCACCCGGCTCTTCAAGTCCTTCGCCTTGCCGACGTAGAGCACGGTTCCGTGCTTGTCCACGAAGTAGTAGACGCCCGGAGCGTGCGGGACGCCGTCGGCGAGGTGCCCCTTCTGGGGTCTTATGCGGCGCCTCCCCGCCCTGAGCGTCGCCGCCTCGCCCACACTCGCCACCCCGGCGGAGCGCAGGAGCTTGAGCAGCTTCAGGAAGACCTCCGCGGTCGCCGCAGCGTCGGAGAGGGCGCGGTGGTTGGGCGAGGACCTCACCCCGAAGTGCTCGACGAGCGAGCCGAGCCGGTAGCGCCTGAGACCCGGAACCAGGGAGCGTGCGAGCCTGAGGGTATCGAGCACCGGGTTGGGAAGTGCGACGCCGCCGCGGGCGGCGGTGACGAACGAGCAGTCGAAGTGGACGTTGTGCCCGACGAGGATCGAGCCCTCGACGAACTCCTCGAAGCGGGCCATGACCTCCGGCGGCTCCGGGGCGCCCGCGACCATGCGGTCGGTGATGCCGGTGAGGCGCACGACGAAGGGTTCTATGGGCCTGCCCGGGTTCACGAGGGTGGAGAACCGGTCCACCACCTCGCCGCCGACGAGCTTTATGGCCCCCACCTCCGTGATGCCGCCCTTCCCGGCCGAGGAGCCGGTCGTCTCCACGTCGAAGACCACGTAGGGCGCGGTCTCCAGCGGGAGGGAGGCGAGGTCCGCCGTGCGCAGGGAGCCGCCATCCCACAGGAAGCGCGGGTCTCCCTCCACGAGCCTCTCGATGCGGGCGCGGGCGTCGCCGTTGAGGTCCGGGAGAGCGAGGTACTCCGCAGCGATCACCTCGGGGGCCACCGGCTCCCGGTCCCTGACGAAGCCGTAGAGGCTAGAAGGCACGGACCTCCGAGCGCAGGGCGGCGAGCCGCGCGGCCTCGGCCTCGGCGGCGTCGGCTATGGTGTGAGCCTGGGACTCGGTGATGCCGGGGATGGCGGAGAGGTTCTCGAAGGTGTAATCCTCGTCGAGCAGGCCGCTCGCGAGCACCCGGGCCCGAGTCTTCATCCCGATGCCGGGCATCTTCGCGGTGTGGAAGATCTTGCCGCGCTGGATGCGGAGGTCGTCCACCCCCGCGAGCCGCTCCCCGTCCACCAGCACGCGCCTCAGGGTGTCGGCGAAGAGCTCGACCTGCTCGGGGTGGTAGACGCCACGACCCATGAGCGCGGGCGTCATCGGCAGGGGGTGCATAAGGTTTGCGTCGCGCACGGTGGTGTGGCCGGGCGGCTCGGCGGGGGAGAGCGGGTCCTCCTCGCCGAGCAGGCGCGCCCTCATCGCGTGCTCGAAGACCTGCTCCTCGATGTCCCCGCCAAGGTCGAGCTCCGTGATCACGGGCCGCCCCCTGAAGCGGTCGTTGCGGTTGGCGGCGTAGAGAAAGCGCCGCCCGCTCCTCTCGTTCTCGTAGAACTCGACGACGGCTCGCGCCCGCTTCTCCCCGAGCCCCGGCAGGCGCTCCAGCCGCTTCACATCGCTCGCTTCTATGAGCTCGCGCAGACCGTCGGGATCTATCGCCTCGGCGGCCTTGGCGGCGGCGCGGCGGTCCACACCGCGCACACGCTCCAGGATGCCCTGCACGCTCTGCGGGTCCACGCCGCGCCGGAGATGGTTGATCTTCCTGACCGCCGTGAACTCGTTGTGCCTCTCCCAGCGCCAGACGTACTCGCGCACACGCTCTACGGCCGCTCCGTCCTCGGGGACGAACTCTATCGTGACGGCGTCGCCGATGTAGCGCCCGTTGGCGCCGGGAAGGGTCTCGGCGGGCCGCATCACCTGTACCTTCACAGAGGGTGAGTAGAAAGAGAAGTGCACCGGAACGCCCGGTGCAACCTCTTTCATAAGACGCCTGCGAAAGACGTTGTCCTCGAGATCCGTCTCGAACATCGGGACCTTATTCTACCATCGGGCCGCCGTCTTCCGCCCCGAAAAGTCTCTCCTCGCGCAACACGATCGCCTCGACGGGCTCCCCGGCCCGCACGCCCTCGCTCTCGGGTCCGATGAGCGCCAGAGCGTCGGCCTTCGTCAGCGAGCTGACGAGTCCCGACCCCTGGGCGCCCACCGACCGCGCGAGCCAGCCGCTCTCGGTGCGCTCGAGCGTCACGCGCATCGCGTGCATCCTCCCAAAGCGGTTCCTCACGTCCTCCTCGAAGTACACCAGCACGCGCGGCCTCGTGTCCTCGCGGCCCATCATCCTCAGCAGGGCCGGGCGGACGAAGAGCTCGAAGCAGACCATCGCCGAGACCGGGTTGCCGGGCAGGCCGAAGACGCGCGTCTCGCCGCGCACACCGAAGAACATCGGCTTACCGGGTTTGAACTTCACGCCCCAGAAGACCTGCTCCACGCCGAGGTTCTGCATCGTGCCCTTGACCAGGTCCTTCTCCCCCACCGAGACGCCGCCGCTGGTGATCACGACGTCTGCCCCCTCCAGAGCCTCCTCGACGGCGGCGTGTATCCTGGCTGCGTCGTCGGAGGCGGCGTAGAGGCGGCGGGCCCGGACCCCGACCTCGAGGGACTGGGCTACGAGAGCGTAGGAATTGGAGTCGTAGATCTCCCCGGGTGAGAGTTCTCGCGTTCCCGGCTCCACGAGCTCGCTGCCCGTCGAGAGCACGACGACCTCGGGGCGGCGGTGGACCGGCAGGCTCCCGTAGCCCTGCGTCGCCGCGAGCGCCACCTCGGGCGGCCCGACGACCGTGCCGGAGCGCAGGATGACCTCCCCTCGGCGCGCGTCCTCGCCGCTGGTGCGCACGTTCTGGCCCGGCGCGGCGGCCTTCTTCAACTCGAAGGTCTCCCCCCAGCCGGAGGTGTTCTCGACCATCACCACAGCGTCGGCGCCCTCGGGGATAACGCCTCCGGTGAAGATCTTGACGGCCTCCCCTTCCCCGACGCCCCTCGCCGCCGGGCGTCCGGCAGGGGCCTCATCCACAACCTTGAAGACCCGCCCGGCCTCGGCGTCGGCGCTGCGCACCGCGTAGCCGTCCACCGCGGAGTTGTCGAAGGGCGGCGAGTCGAAGCGAGCTCTCAAGTCACCGGCGAGCGCGAGCCCCCGCGCCTCTATGAGCGGTGTCTCGCAGGCCGGCAGCGGACGGGTGTTCTGCATGACGAGCCGCAGGGCCTCGCCGTACTCCAAAAGCTTCTCGAAAAGCTGCATCTTCTGTGCACACCTCTCTCGTGGAAACCTCTT
>JBFLXF010000283.1:0-4206 GCA_040757515.1 Actinomycetota bacterium | reverse complement strand
GCTCGGGGGGGGGGACGCCCTGACCTGCGGCGACTCTGCCGCCTACCGGACCCTCGGCTGCGGCGAGCCGTCCGAACCCGTGGAGCCGGCGCTCTCAGCGATAAGCTGCTGCTCGGCCTGGTCGTCGGCGGCTATGTCCTCGCTGAAGGTCTCCGTCGCCACGAGGACCGCCACGATGGTTATGAGGGCCATGAAGCCCAGGTACACGGCGACCGGCCAGTAGCTGCCCGACCACGCCAGCAACGCGGTAGCGATAAACGGCGAGAGGCCGCCGGCGAAGACCGAGGCGAGCTGGTAGCCGAGCGAGGCGCCGGAGTAGCGCACCCTCGTACCGAACAGCTCCGAGAAGAACGCCGCCTGCGGACCGTACATCGCGGCGTGACCGACGGCGAGGGAGAGCACGATGGCGAGCCAGACCAGGACTGCCACGCCCGTATTCACGATCCAGAAGAACGGGAACGCGAACAAGAGGGAGAACACCGCCCCGCCCAGGTAGACCGGCCGGCGCCCTATCCTGTCCGAGAGCGCCGCATAAACCGGAAGAGCAAAGAGCTGGAAGGCGGCGGCGATCATCACGCCGATCAGGACAGTGGTGTTGGCCAGACCGAGCTGCTCGGTGGCGTAGGCCAGCACGAAGACGCTGAAGACGTAGAACGAGCCGTTCTCGGCCACCCGCAGCCCCATCGCGATGAGCACGGCCTTCGGGTAGGTCCGCAGCACATCGATGATCGGCATCCGCGCCGTGGTGTTGGTCTGCTGCACCCGCCGGAACGCCGGCGACTCCTCTATGGCGAGCCGAATGTAGAGCCCGACGCCCACGAGTACGATGCTGAAGAGGAACGGCACCCGCCAGCCCCAGGAGAGGAACTGCTCCTCGGGCAAGAGGGCGAACAGGTAGAGTATCCCGGTGCCGAGCAACAGGCCCGCCGGAACCCCCATCTGGGGCCAGGAGCCGTAGAAGCCGCGCCTGCCCCTCGGCGAGTGCTCGACGGCCATAAGGACCGCCCCGCCCCACTCACCGCCGACGCCGAAGCCCTGCAGGATACGCATCGTAACCAGCAGTATCGGGGCCCAGACGCCTATCGTCTGGTACGTGGGCAGCAGACCGATGAGAAAGGTGGCGATCCCCATGATCAGGAGTGTCGTCACCAGCATCGCCTTGCGCCCGACCTTGTCGCCGAAGTGCCCGAAGATGATCCCGCCGACCGGCCGCGCGAAGAAGCCCACCCCGAACGTCGCGAACGCCAGCAGCGTCCCGATAAGCGGGTCGGACTCCGGGAAGAAGAGCGCCCCGAAGACGAGCGCCGCCGCCGTCCCGTAGAGGAAGTAGTCGTACCACTCTATCGCCGTCCCGATGAAGCTCGCGAGCGCGACCTTCCTGACCGATCTCTCCGAGACCGTCGCCTGTCCGCCTGCCGTTGACATTGCTCCTCCTTTTCTCCATCTGCCGTAGAGACCGCCCCGCCGCGGTCTCTACGGCTGTCTCTCTGTAGGCTCCGGAACCTCTGCGGGCTCTGCGGGACCCGCCACGCCGCTACCGTCCCGGTCTCCCACCTCCGGGCAGCGAGCACTCGTTTACCACGTCTCCACTTGCCGGCCTCGCCACAAACCCGCTGCGCGGCGGCCTCTCGCCGCTCTCGATCCAGGCCTCCAGCGCCTCGAAGGCGTCCCGGTGGCACGGCAGAATGGGTCGCACCCTGTCCGGATAGCGATCATGGAAGGAGTCCACGTGATCGCCATCCTCGATGACGTAGTAGCGGTGCATCTTCGTCTTGCCGGCCTTCTTGACTAGACCGGCGTAGACGTGGGAGTCGGTCCTTATCGGGAGCAGGGTGTCTATGTCGCCATGCAGCGTGAGCATGGGCTTGCCGATCCTGCCGGTGAGCTGGATCTTCCTTACGGCCGCCCTGACTTCTCCGGGCCGTTCGAAGTAGTCGTAGTCGGCGTCGCAGCCGGGTATTCCGAGTCCGGCCTGACAGAACGGTATACCGGCCTTGAGATCGCCGTCGTATGAAGGATCGAACTCCTCGCGGTAGATCCTCTGCGTGAGATCCCAGTAGATCGCGTAGTAGTCCCGCCACAGAAACTCGCTCCCCGGCGCGAACCCGGCCCTTATCATCGCCAGGTAAGCCTCCCGGTCGCCGGTGGCCGCGTAACGCGGATACTCTCTGAGCGCAACCGGCAGGTAAGTAAAGAGGTTCGGCCCCTTCGCGCGGAATAGCGTCCCCTCCCAATCCACCCCGCCGTCGTAGAGCTCGGGCGTGTTCTCCAGCGCATAGCGGGTGAGGTAGCCGCCGTTGGAGATGCCGGTTATGTAGGTGCGCCTCGGAACCCGGCCGTAATTGCTCTTCGCAGCCGCCTTCGCCGCCCGGGTGAGCTGCTCGACGCGCCGGTGCCACTCGGCGACGGAGCCGCCGGGCTCGGAGCCGTCGTCGTAGAAGGCGACACCGGTGTTTCCCTTGTCGGTGGAGGCGAAAGCATAGCCCTTCGCCAACACCCAGTCCGAGATGATGTAGTCGTTGGCGTACTGACGCCTGACGCCCGGAGCCCCCGTGATCACGAGCTTCCCGTTCCACCTGTTGGGAAACCTTATGACGAACTGCGAGTCGTGATCGAAGCCGTTGTTGGTGTTCGTGCGCGAGTCATCCGGGAAGTACCCGTCTATCTGCAGGCCCGGTATCCCAACCGGGTTTCTCGTCCCGCTAGCGTGCAGCCCCCGCCAATCTTCCTCGTTGGTGTGTCCCGTCTTAGTGGTGCTCGCGGTGGTCAGATCCTTCAGACAGTCGGCGTCATAGAACTCCGCCCCCGGCACCCGTACCGCAGCCTCGTCCTTAGGACACGCTCGCGAGTCGCTGCCGGCATCCTGCCCGGGGTCCGGTCCCGCGTCCACCGCCCCCGCCGGAAGCGCCACCAGCAATGCGAGCGTCGCCGCCGCCAACACCGCCAGCATGGACCGCAAGGCACCTCCCCCGCCAGACCTTATCCCCCGCCGCTCCCGCGATGCGCTCTCCATATCCCTCTCCCGAAGACTCTCCCGGGCGCCGCCCACTCCGGCGCTTGACACGATCATGGTAAACACTCCCCACAACGGCTACCATATTGTCCACAACAAACATCCGGGATGATTTTGTGGGAAGACACAATTGAGAAGGGTAGAGGGTTGATCGGGAGCGGGGCGGAACGCGAGATCTTAGTTGCCGCCTGGGATCCCCGGCGCCGCCTGGAGGCTCTGCGGCGGGCTCTGGAGTCACTGGTTTCGGAGGCGGGCCTGAGCCGGGCGGCGCTGGTTCTTACCGAAGGTCTGGAGCCGTGGCACACGGTTCTGGCCGGCGGCTGGAGCGGGAAGACCGGGCGGCGGCTGCGTGAGGCGCTTGTGGAGCCCGGGGCGCTCACGTGGACGCCGTCCGGTGGCGCGTACTCTCTGGCCCCGGTTGCGATCGAGCTGAGCGGCGGAAGGGGCGGGCTGCTGGCCTGGCCGGAGGGCGACGAGGCGGCGACGCGGGCTCTGGTAGAGGGGTACGCGAGGGAGTTTGAGGTAGTGTTGGAGGTCGAGCGGCGGGAGCGGCTGCTGCCGGGGATAGCCGGTTCGCCCGGCGAGGAGCTGGCGCGGGCGGTGCGCGGGGGCGATCTCGGGGCGCTGCCGGGGCTGCTCGCGCTCGCGAGGTCGGCGGGGGCGGCGGATCTCTCCTACTGGGGTGGCGTACACGACGGCGTGGTGGACGTGCGGTGGCACGTCGGGGCCAGGGACAGCGGCTTCGGCTTCGAGCTGCCGCTCGGTCAGGGGGTCGGAGGCCGCGCGTTCGCCGGCGGGAGGGAGCTGGAGATCCCAGACTACCTCAATTGCCAGTATCGCTATCCCGGCGTAAGCGACATCACCGACGGTGAGGACGCCCGCTCGGTCTTCGCGGCGCCGGTGCGCGGCGCGGATGCGCGTGGCGGAGCGGTCCTCTACGCCGTTCGGCGGGAGGTCGAGCCATTCTCGGTCGCCGACCGCATCCTCCTGAGCCGCATCGCCCGCGCTCTCGAGCCGCTCCCTGCGCCGCCGCGCTATCGCTCACTTCCTTCCAGGGAGGACCCCGTCGCGTCCGCCAGGGCCGAGATGCGCCGCCTGCTGCTGGATGCCACGAGCATCCAGGAGGCAGAGGCCTGGCTCTCCGGAATCGCGCGCGGGCCGGCGATCCTGGCCGACCACGCCGACCGTCCGTA
>JBFLXF010000282.1:0-4215 GCA_040757515.1 Actinomycetota bacterium | reverse complement strand
ATGACTATCCTGGCGGCCTCCGGGGACACTCCCTCGAAAGCCCGCTTTACGCTCTCGATGTCGCGGTGCTTTACGTGCCCGATCACGCCGAGGTCCCGCAGGCGTGTGGTGAGCGAGCCGCGGCTTATGCCGTGCGCCGTATTCAGGCCCGCTATGACCGCACCGGGGACTTCCAGCGAGGGACAGAGATCCTCGCTGATGTAGCGCTTGTACCTGGAGTACTTGAACTCGTGGGCCTTCCTGCGAAAGCGACCCGCAAAGCCCAGGTTGCGTGCAACCGCGCCCAGCCAGCGGATGTCGTGATTGCCGGGGATGACGATGTAGGGCGCTATCTTGCCGAGGCTGTCCAGATAGGCGCGGGCCTGCTCGAACTCCCTCCTTGAGCAGCGTTGCGTCAGGTCGCCCGAGACCGCCACGGCGTCCGGCTCCAGGTCTGCTATGAAGCTTCTCAGGTAGTCCAGTCGCTCTGAGGAGGCGGGCCGCCCGAAGTGGAGATCCGAGACATGAACCAGCCTTGTCACGAGAGACTATCTTACCTGAATCCGCGCCCCCGGGAAACCCGGAGCGTGGCGTCTGGCTGCCCGCCGCTCACGCCCGGAGACCGGCGAGGAACTCCTTGAGGGCGGCGTTGAAGCCGTCGGGATTCTCCAGGTTCGAGAGATGGCCGGCGTTCGGGAGAGTGACGTGCCGGGAGTCCGGTATCCTCTGTGCCATAGCGGCCATCACCTCGGGTGAGGAGATGGCGTCCTCCTGTCCCCCGATGACGAGGGTGGAGACCCCGATCTTCTCCAGCAGGGGCGTCGAGTCCGGGCGCTCGCGCATCGCGGAGAGGGCCGCGACGACGCCGTCCGGTGAGCTCTCCAGGATCATGGCCTTCACCTTCTCGACTATGGTCCGGTCGTTCTGGAGGGTGGCCGCCGCCAGGAGGCGCTGCATCTGCAGCTCTATCAGGACCGCCACCCCCTCCTCGGCGACGCGGCGGGCCATCGCCTTGCGGGTCTCCTTCATCTCTTCGGTGTCGGGATCAGGCCGGGTGTTGGCGAGGATGAGGCCGGAGATCCTCTCGGGGAACGTCCGCAAGCATGCGAAGGCGATGTAGCCGCCCATCGAGACGCCGCCCAGCACGGCGCGCTCGACTCCCAGACGGTTGAGGAGGTCCCTCACGCCCTCAGCGTAGTAGCGCATGTCCGGATGTGCAGGGGTACGTGGAGATCGCCCAAAGCCCGGGTAGTCCGGGGCCACGATGCGGCGTTCTCCGGAGAGAGCCTCCATCTGCGGCTCGAACATCCTGCCGTTCAGCGGGAAGGCGTGCAGGAGGACGACCGGGTCCCCCGGCCCCTCGCCCATCTCCCTGTAAGACATCGCTACGCCGGGGGTGCTGCGTTCGGACACGGCTCCATCCCTCCTCGTGGCTCTCCGGTTGGATACCCGTTGTGCGAAGACGGAAAGCAGGGATCTTCGCTGCCGGAGATGGTAGCGCCTCCCGAGAGTCGCTGCCGCTCGTGTCACCCGCTCCGGTCGATGGCCACCCGGAGCTTCTTCGCCGCTTCTTCTATCTCGGCTGTCTCGAATGCGGCGTAGCCGAGGACGAGGCCAGGAGTGCGGCAGGCCCCGCTCGCGAAGGCGGAGACAGGCGACGTCTCGACGCCAAGGGCGGCTGCCCGGCGAGAGACCTCGCGGTCGTCGGTGCCCTCGGGAAGGCGGCCGACCAGGTGCATCCCGGCCCCGGCCGGACGCACCTCCAGCCTGCCTGCGAGATGTCTGTCGGCGGCCTCGACGAGAGCCTTCTGCCGGTCGGCGTAGAGCTTGCGCATCCTGCGCAGGTGGCGCTCGAAGTGGCCTCCGGCGATGAACTCCGCCAGGACAGCCTGATCCGGGCCGGGCGGATGCCGGTCGGTGAGCTCGCGGGCGGAGGCGAAGATGTCTACGAGGTCTGGCGGCAGGACGAGGTAGCCGAGCCGTAAGGCGGGAAAGAGCACCTTGGAGAAGGTGCCGACGTAGATCACGCGCCCCTCTGCGTCGAGACCCTGTAGGGCCTCGAGCGGCCTCCCGGCATAGCGGTACTCGGAGTCGTAGTCGTCCTCGAGAACCCAGGCTCCCGACCGTCTCGCCCACCCGAGGAGCTCCAGCCTCCGGGTGAGGCTCATCGTGGCCCCGATCGGGTACTGGTGCGAGGGCGTGACGTGGACCAGCCTGGCGTCGGGGCCGAGCCTCGCGCCGGCGGAGACGTCGAGTCCCTCCTCGTCCACGGGCACGGGCACGAGGCGTGCCCCCGCGCCGAGCAGCGCGGCCCGGGCGCCCACGTAACCGGGCTCCTCGACCCACGCTGCGTCTCCGGGATCGAGCAGCACCCGCGCGGCGAGGTCGAGCGCCTGCTGCGATCCGGAGACGACGATGACCTGTTCCGGCGAGCACCGCACCGCCCGTGCCGCCCGGAGATACGCGGAGATCTCCGCCCTTAGCGGCCCGTATCCCGCCGGGTCTCCGTACCCGAGCAGGCCCGGCGGCGGCCTCCGCCAGACCTCGCTCGTCAGCCGCCTCCACAGCCCGGAAGGGAACCTGTCCAGCGCCGGTACCCCCGGCCGGAAGGCTCTCGGCGACCCGATATCCCCGGCCGTCGTCGTCGGGGTCGCCGCCAGCAACGATCCCCGACGCGAAGGAACTCGTCCCGCTCCCGTCCATCCGTCCCCGCCTCCCGGCTCGAGTCGCGCGCGGAGTGACTCCTCAGGCAACGAGCGGGCGACGTAGGTGCCGGATCCAACCCTCCCCTCCAGATATCTCTCGGCCAGCAATTGCACGTAGGCGTTGGTTACCGTGTTGCGAGAGACGCCAAGCACGGCAGCGAACTCCCGCGTCGAGGGTAGCCGAGTCCCCGCGGAGAGCCTGCCGCCCAGGATCGCCGCGCGTAGGTTCTCGTAGAGCTGCCGGTGCAACGGTACCGCCGACGACCGGTCCACCGATACCACCGGCGGTACCGACCCCGAGGCCCCAACCATCTCCCTCCTTACCGCGAATAGCGCGGATTGGCACCAACAAAATAACCGGAAATGGATCTTGCGTAAGGTCCAATGCGCCCTTAGGTTGTGGGGGTGGAGTGTTCTGAGGTCCGAGAGGGGTGAGGGAGGTGTGGGAGAACCTGGCGACGACGCTGGAAGGGTCAGTCGTAAGGCTGGAGCCGCTGGGCAGCCGTCACGAGCGGGGTCTCTTCGAGGCGGCGCGGAAGCCGGGCGCCCCGCGAGCCGTATCCGAACCGGGAAAGGAGAGACGATGAGCGAGGGAACGGATGCGGGCGGACGTGCGGGCGGCCGGGCGGCCGAGAGGCGCATGCGGCACCCGTTCCACATGCACGACGCCATTCATGCGCAACCCGAAGCCTTCGCCCGCGTCGTGGCGCGAAACGAGACGGAAGCGGAGCGGTTCGCTACGGATCTCGCCTCATGCGAGAGGCTGTTTCTCGTCGGCATCGGAACCTCGCACCATGCGGCGCGCGTCGGGGAGCACCTCTTCCGCGTCTACGGCGGCGGCCTCGACGCGCGGGCCGTCCACTCCTTTGACTTCGCGCTCTACGGGCCCGGGCTCACGGACCGGGACTGCGTCGTCGCCATCAGCCACCGCGGCTCCAAGCGCTACACGGCTGCGGCCCTGAGACGAGCCCGAAAGGCCGGATGCCGGACTGCGCTCGTCACCGGCGAGGGGGCCACCGTCTCCGTGGAGCCCGACGTCGCGTTCGAGACGGTCTCGCAGGAGCGGTCGGCGGCCCACACCGTCAGCTACACGAGCGCGGTCGCCGTGCTCGCACTCCTGGCCGTGCTCGCGGGACGGCGACGCGCAGGCTCCGCAGCCCTGGAGGTCGGTTTCTTGCGCGAGGAGATGCCCGCGGTGTTGCGGGAGGCGCTGGGCGCGGAGGGAGAGGCGCGCACGTTGGCCCGGCGGCACGCGGGGCGGCGCAGGATCTGGCTCACGGGCGGCGGTCCGAGCGCCGTCGCGGCCGAGGAGACGGCGCTCAAGATCAAGGAGACCTCCTACCTGCAGGCCGAGGGGATGCCGACCGAGACGATGCTCCACGGGCCGTTCCAGTGCGTCGAGGCCGGGGACCTCTTCGTGCTCGTCGCCCCGGCGGGCGCCGCGCAGGGACGCACCCTGGAGGTCGCGGAGCTCGCGCGCGAGATCGGTGCGCCGCGCGTCGTCGTCTCCGACGGCACCGCCGAGACCCCA
>JBFLXF010000281.1:0-4225 GCA_040757515.1 Actinomycetota bacterium | reverse complement strand
AGGGGTCGGTGAGAACCCTGTTGCGCTGCAGCTCGGGCGCGGCCTTGGAGAAGCGGTTGTTGTCGTAGCCTGGAGTGTTGGCGAGAGCGATGATGGCGCCGTCCTCCACCCGCATCACGAGGCCGAGGGCGCTTCCCGCATCGTACTTGGTCGTCGCGGATCGCAGAGCCTCCTGAAGTTCCTGCTGCACCGCCGTGTCGAGGGTCAGGTGCACGTCTTTCCCCGCGTCGAGAGTCTTGTCGTAGCGTGCCTCAACGCCCCCGAAGACCTCGCCGTAGTCGCTGGCATGACCGATGAGCTGGCTGGCGAGTTCGGCCTCCGGGTAGACGCGGATAGTGTCCGGAGCGACGTAGATGCCCGCGAGACCGAGATCCGTGACATTTTCGGCGGTCTCATGGTCCACATCTGCGACGACGCTGTAGCCGGTGAGATCGCCGTCCTCGTCCCTTCTGATGAGCGCCGACTCGATCTCTGCGGCGCTCTTGCCGGTGGAGGCTCCGATCACTCGCTCCAGCTCTCTGGCTGTTTGATCCGGGTCGTCCACCTGGTAGGGCGTCGCGATGACGCGTGCGGCCTCTACGCTGGTGGCCAGCTCTCGCCCGTCGGCGCTCCGGATGCTGCCGCGCACCGGTTCGGCGGCCTGCTCGACGCTCTGCTCCGCGGCGAACGCCTCGATGGGACCTCCCTCCGCAAGGCTCATCTGCGCCGCCCGCGCGCCGAGACACAGCCCGACGACTGCGAACGCGGCCACCACCACCCGAAGCCTGCTTCGCCCCACCGTACGAGGCACCCCGCCGGTAGAGGTCCTTCTTGTGCGGGGCCGGAAGGCGGCTCCGCGCCGCTCGCTCGGAAGCCTGACCACCTTTGCCCCGGAGGAGCGGCGCCTGCGCGCCCCGTTGCCGGTTGACGTACCGGTACCGACGGAGCGGGCATTGCGGCTACCGCTGGATCGCCCTTTCCTGTCGTACCTCATCGGGTCTCCCATCCTCCCCGTTCTCTTTGCCGTAGACCTTCATCTCGGAGCCGCGCGGATCGCGCATGTGAAGCTCTCCGGAGGCTATACGCCTTATCCGCTCCGCTCGCGAAAGCTCCGCGACGCGAATCTCCAACCTCTCGCCCTCCACGCTGGCGTCAGAGAGGCGCTCCTCCAGTCCGGCGACCCTCTCCCTCAGGTCGCCGGCCCAGGCGTGAACGTAGACGCTCCCGAGCATCAACAGAAAAGGCACCATCACGAGGACGAGGAACCGCCGACGTCTGAGCGCCGCGACCCGACGCCGGTACGCGGCATCGGACATCCTCCGCGTCTGCCGCCTGACGGGCCGCGGCGCCGGCTGGGCCGGCGCCGAAAGACGGTAATCCCGATGCGGGGCCGCCATCAGGCGCCGCCCCTGTTATCGCCGGGGGGCTCGGCGGTCCGTACCGCGGTCCTCATCCGGGCCGACGCACTGCGCGGGTTCTCCTCCACTTCGCGAGCCGAGGGCGTGAGCACTACTCCACGCCGGAAGACCGGCCTCGCCCCGCAAACGCATACAGGAAGATCAGGCGGGCACACGCAGCGTCCCTCGCGCTCAGAGATAAACCGCTTGACGAGACGGTCTTCTCCGGAGTGGAATGTGAGAATGACGAGCCTGCCACCGGGCGTGAGGAGATGCTCGGACGCCTCCAGGGCGCGCTTCAGGCTCCCGAGTTCATCATTCACCACCATGCGCACCGCCTGAAAGTAACGCTTGGCGGGGTTGCCTCCTCTCTCCGCCCAGCCGACCGCGGCGCGCACGGCATCCACGAAGTCTCCGGTCGTCGCAAGCGGCCTGCGGCGGACAACCTCGCGAGCCACCCGGCGCGCCTCGCGACGAGGCGTGCCGCCGTACTCAGAGAATGCACGCGTAAGCTCGTCCTCCCCGGCACTGTTCAGATATCCGGCAGCGGAGATACCCGTCCCGGGATCCATGCGCATATCGAGCGGCCCTTCCCGCAGATAGGAGAAGCCGCGTTCGGAGCTCTCTATCTGGAAGCTGGAGAGCCCGAGGTCGAAGAGGATCCCATCTGCCCTCTCCCCCCGCTCTGCCATCTCGCGCAACACCTCGTCGTAGGCGCCGCCACGGAACTCGAAGCGAGGATCCCGCACAAGCTCCGATGCCCGCCGAGCCGCCTCCGGATCGCGGTCTATACCGATGAGCCTGCCGTCAGGACCGAGCGCCTCAAGTATCCGGCGCGCGTGCCCACCGCCACCGAAGGTGGCGTCCACCATGATCTCCGCGCCTTTCGGATCGAGAGCTCCGAGAACCTCTTCAAGCATCACCGGACGGTGGATAGCCGTCATCACGTCCCCATCTCCCTGCCCGCGAACTCTTCGACGATCTCCGCAAAGGACTCGTCGGCGCCGGAGACGTAGCGCTCCCACTCGGCGGTGTCCCAAATCTCCAGCCGGTCGTCCACGCCGGTAATGGTCACGTCCTTCTTAAGGCCTGCATACCGGGCAAGCTTCGTGGGGATCAAGACCCGCCCCTGCCGGTCGAGCCCCGCCTCAAACGCCATCGAGAAGAACATGCGCGAAAGCTGGCGCCCTCTGGCCGACAGGTCGGCGTGGGCCTTTATGTTCGCCTTGAAGGCCGCCCACTCCTCAGGCGGAAACGCGAACAGACACCGGTCTACACCCTTGGTGATCACAATCCCACCCTCAAAGTACGGGCGGAGCCGGGACGGGAGGGTGAGCCGACCTTTCTCATCAAGGCTGTGCTCGTACTCGCCCAGGAGAGCCAGGGCCGGTTCCTCCCACTACGTTCCACTTTGACCCACGACTGCCGGAATTCTTGCATACGCCGGTAAACCACGCAATTTGTGGCCCACAACTACGTAAAAAACAGATCCCGTCCCGCTTTTTCCCTCCCCCCTAGGGGTCTGAGTCCCTTATGAAAGTTTACAGAGACCGGCAATAAAGGGAGCATCGGGTGGAACTAGTGGATGGAGGTGAGCGGCTATATACGGGCACGCCTTATCCGGAGTTACCATATATTGTGGTTCCGCAAAAAAGTGAGGAGGATATCTGGGACGGGGTTTGGCGGATAAAGCCGTTCGAGATGAGGTGGGCCCACCAGGACTCGAACCTGGGACCGTCCGATTATGAGTCGGATGCTCTAACCGACTGAGCTATGGGCCCGAGGGGCGCCCGTTGTGAGCGCCTCCTGGCTCCCCCGGCTGGACTCGAACCAGCAACCCTTCGGTTAACAGCCGAATGCTCTGCCAATTGAGCTACAGGGGAACGTTGTGCGCAGGAGATTATACGGTGGGAGACCTGTTCGTTCAAGGCTCGATGGAGACGGTGCGCAGAGCTTCCTTGAGATCTCTTATCTCCGCGTGCAACCGCTCTTTGAGGTCGAGATCCTCGGACTCCCGCTTTCTGCGCTCGCGGCTGAGAATGCCGAGGCGCAACCACGCCTCGCGAATAGCGCCCTCGGAGGCGTAGAGGTCTTCCTCCAGCAGCTTCTCCGCTTCGGCGGAGAGGGCGACGAGCTGGTCCATGAAGGGTCGCACGCGCTCGTCAGAGAGAAGGCCATCGAGATCCTGCCCCGGCCGTTCGGCGAGCATCCGGAAGATGCGAGCCTGTTCCTCGGTACGGAAGTCTCCGGCACAGAGACGGAAGGACCCGGAGGTGCCCGTCGCTACAACGTATTCGTCGAGCAGCCTGGCGACGATGTGCGGACGAGCGAGCATAACTGCCAGCACCTGCCGACCGGCTTGCTCCCAGGGATCACTCACCGGGTGGCGTTCGGATCTAACAGCTCTCTGCGCGGTGCGGCGGACGCCTCCGGCATCCAGTACGTCCGGCGCCACGCCGAGCGTTTCGCTGGCTATCCGCAGCGCCTCGCCCCGGAATACGGGATCATCTATCCTGGAGATGAGAGCCCTCATCTCCGGAACGGCGCGGGACCTTTCAGCCGTCCCGGCATCCCGGAGTCCGTCCGTCTTGCGCCGGATAGTATATTCGAGCACGGGAACCGCTCCGGAAAGGAGGTCCACGAATTCCTCCGCCGGATGCTCCAGCAGCCAGTCAGCCGGATCCTGCGGAAGCCGCAGTACACGAAGATCCAGCTTCAGATCAGCGGCAGACGCCGCGGCGCGCTCCGTGGCCTTCTCTCCCGCCGCATCCGGATCGAAGAGCAGGTAGATCCTGTCGGCGTAGCCGCTCAAGATGCGCAAATGGGCCGGGGTAATCGCCGTGCCGAGC
>JBFLXF010000280.1:0-4245 GCA_040757515.1 Actinomycetota bacterium | reverse complement strand
CAGCGGCACCGCAGGCACTTTCACCAGGAGCCCAAACAGGATCGGGGCGGCGATCGCCACCTGCGCCGTTGTCCCGAGCCCGCCACCCGCGGAGAGTTGCCCCATCGAGAACGTGCCGGCCAGTACCCCGAAGGCGAGAAAGCCAGCGAGCATGATCGTCGAGCCGAAGAACGTGTAGATAAAGAACCGTATCGCGGACCGTACCCGGTTCTCGTCGCCCCAGATGCCGACCAGGAGGTACATCGGGATCAGGGTCAGCTCGAAGAACACGTAGAAGAGGACCAGGTCCTGCGCCGCGAACACGCCGAGCATCCCGACCTCGGCGACGAACAGGATGGCGAAGTACTGCTTGAGGTTCTCCCGCACGTCCCACGAAGCCAGCACCGCGATCAGGGTGAGCAGCGCCGTCAGGAAGAACATCCCGAAGCCCAACCCGTCCAGCCCGACCCGGTAACCGACGCCGAGCGACTCGATCCAGGTGATCCCCTGCGAGAGCGCCGGGGCGTCGAGGCCACCGCCGTAGGCCAGGTAGATATACAGCGTCAGCAGCAGCGGCACCGCGGCTATCCCGAGCGCGACATAGCGCGTAAGACGCTCGTCGTCGGGCAGAACAAGGATCAGGATAGCTCCAACCAGCGGAAGAAAGATGGTTATAGTCGTGATCACAGGCGGGCCCCCACAGCGAACGTGGCCAACGTCAGTGCAACGATCAGGGCGACCACCGCGACCGCCCACTGCGCCCCGGCGACGGCGCCGACCACTATCCCGAGCACCAGCACGCTGACCAGGATGAACAGCGCATAGTTCTGCACCCCGCCGGTCTGCAGGCGCCGGATCGCCTCGCCGATCCTGAAGACGCCGCGTCCGATCCCGCCGACAACGCCCTCACCGAGCGCTCGCCGATCGAACGCATTGGTGAATCTGCCAAGCCACATCGCCGCCCGCACGAACGTCGCGCCGTAGAGAGCGTCGAAATACCAGCCCTTGTCGAGAAACACGTGCGCCGGACGGAGCCTCTCGGCCAGCGCGGTCGCCCGCTCTGGCTTCGGGACGTACAGGAAGTAGGCGAGTCCGATCCCCGCAAGCCCCATCAAGACCGAGACCGCCGCCAGCGCGAAGCTGAAGCCGTGCTCCTCGATGCCGAGCGTCTCGGTAGCAAACTCGCTCGGCGCCACGAACCCGGCGAAGAGGTCGGGCACCGGAAGGCCAAAGCCCTCCGGGATGCCGACCCACCCGCTCGCCACTGCGAGGACCGCCAGGATAGCCATCGGTCCCGTCATAATGCCCGGCGACTCTGCGGCATCGCGGGCCGCCTCGCTTCTCGGCTCGCCCAAGAACGCCACGAAGATCGCCCGGAAGATGTAGAACGCCGTCAGGAACACCGTTAGCAGGGCCATCCCGAAGAGAAGGTAGTAGTGCTTCTCGAAGGCGCTCGCGACGATGCCGTCCTTCGACCAGAAACCGGCGAACGGGAAGATGCCGGCCAGCGAGAGTCCGGCCGCCACCATCGTCCAGAATGTGAGCGGCATCCGCCTCCGCAGACCGCCCATCTCAAAGATGTTGTAGGAGTTCATCGCATAGATGATGCTGCCCGCCCCGAGGAAGAGCAGCGCCTTGAAAAAGGCGTGGTTGTAGAGGTGGAACATCCCCGCCGTATACGCCCCGATCCCCAGCGCCAGCATCATGTAGCCGAGCTGCGAGACGGTCGAGTAAGCGATGACACGCTTTATGTCCTTCTTCACCAGCGCCATCGTCGCGGCCATCAGCGCCGTGAACCCGCCGATGTAGGCAACTACCAGCATCGCCGTCGGGCTCTGAACGAAGATGTCGTAGGTGCGAGCCACCAGGTAGACGCCCGCCGCGACCATCGTCGCCGCGTGGATCAGAGCGCTGACCGGCGTAGGACCCTCCATCGCATCCGGCAACCACACATGCAGTGGGAACTGCGCGCTCTTGCCGACGGCCCCGATAAAGACCAGGATCACCGCCGTCGTCAAGAGCGACGCTCCAATAAAGCCGGCCTGGGCGGCCTCGGCTATCGCACCGAACGCCGTCGTCCCCGTCTGCGCCCAGAAGATAATGATCCCGACGAAGAGCGCCGCGTCCCCGATCCTGGTGACGATGAACGCCTTTAGCGCTGCGTCGCGCGCGGAGGGCTTCTCGTACCAGTGCCCGATCAAGAGGTATGAGCAGAGGCCGACCAGCTCCCAAAACACATAGAGCTGGATAAAGTTCGGCGCGAGCACCAGACCAAGCATCGAAGCGGTAAAAAGGTTCAGGACGGCGTAGTACCAAGCAAAGCGTGAGTCGCCCTCCATAAATGCGCCGGAGTAGAGCTGAATCATGAGGCTCACGAAACACACCACGACGAGCATTACCGCCGCGAGACCGTCTATGTAGACGCCCATCGGGAAGACGCCGCCCTCGCCGAGGTCTATCCAGGGTACCGAGAAGGCTATCGGGCCGCCCTCCCCGATGAGGCCGGCCACCGACAGCAGTGCGAAGACGGAGAAGACCAGCGAGATCGTCACCCCGAGGATGGCGACGTACTGGGCGTTCTCCCTCAGGACGCGCCCGAGTAGTGCGAGCGCGAAGAAGACCAGCGCCGGGAGAACCGGGATGGCCGCAATAATTAGCTGTTGGCCGACGGTCTGCATCTACACGGCCACCCTTTCTAGCCCCGCAGGGAGTCGACTTCGTCCACGTTCACCGTCCGGCGTGAGCGGAAGACCGCGAGCACTATCGCGAGGCCCACGGAGACTTCAGCCGCCGCTATCGCGATCACCAGGACCGCGTAGCTCACGCCGAGGCCCCCGGCACCCGGAAGGAAGTCCGCGAATGCCACGAGCGTCAGGTTGACGGCGTTGATCATCAGCTCGACGCACATGAAGATCACGACCGCGTTGCGCCTTATTAGAGCTCCCCACGCCCCGATGGCGAACATAACCGCCCCGACGATCAGATACGCCTCCAGCGGGGGCGCGGCAACGAGCGCATCCATAAACTGCTGCACTACTCCTCCACCCCCCTGTCAACGCCCTCGCCGCTCTTGCGGCGGCTGACGACTATCGCCGCGATGATCGCCACCAGCAACAGCACCGAGGCCGCCTCGAAGAGGAGCGTGAAGATCTCCGCTCCCTCGCTGACGCCGAGCAGGTTCCTGCCGAACGCCGCCACATCTCTGGGACCGTTACCTGGCTCTGTCGAGCCCCAGTCCTCGGCGGCGAGGACGTAGGCGAGGAAGAGCCCCACGCCCCCGGCGACGAAGAGGCCCGGCCACGTCTGACGGTTCAGGATCGTTCGGAAGCGCCGCACCTGCGGTCTCTGGGTGAACATGATCCCGAACAAGATCACCACCGTGACCGCCCCGACGTATATCAGAACCTGGAACGCCGCCAGAGCCGGCGCGTTGAGCATCACGAAAAACCCGGCCACCCCCAGAAACGAGCCGCTCATAAAGAGCGCCGAGTGCACCACGTTGCGGCTTATGACCACTCCCAAAGCGGAGACGAGCGTCATCCCCGCCAGGAACGCGAACGCGACCGTCAAGCCGCCTCTTTCTCGATCTGGGCCTTTTCGAGTCCTAGCTGCGGCATCCTGCTTTAGTCCTCCTAGAAGATGAGCATCGCCCCGGCCGTTACGAACAGCCAGATAAGGGTTACGGGTATCAGGACCTTCCAGCCTAAGTCCATGAGCTGGTCCATTCGCAGGCGCGGTATGGACCACCGGATCCACTGGAAGGTGAACATGATTAGCGCGGTCTTTATCCCGAACCAGATCCAGTTGAAGGTCCCGAGGTCGAGGAACTCCAGCGGCGGCTGCCACCCACCGAGGAAGAGCGTGACGGTAAGCGCACTCATCAGGCCCATCGAGGCGAACTCGGCGGCCTGTATGAGAGCCCAGGTCATGCCGGAGTACTCGACCATGAATCCGCCCACGATCTCGCTCTCTCCCTCCGGCAGGTCGAAGGGCACTCGCTTGACCTCCGCGAGCCCCGAGATGTAGAAGGCGATGAACATCGGAAGCTGCGGCCACACATACCAGTTCCAGAAGCCTCCGCCCTGCGCGTCGACTACGTCCACAAAAGAGAGGCTCCCGGTGAGCATCACGACCCCGATAAGGCTCAGGATCAGAGGCACCTCGTAGGAGATCATCTGCCCCGCCCCGCGCAGAGCCCCCAGAAGCGAGAAGTTGGACCGGCTGCCGTAGCCCGCCATGATAACGCCCAGAGCGCCGATGGAGGTG
>JBFLXF010000279.1:0-4247 GCA_040757515.1 Actinomycetota bacterium | reverse complement strand
GGCTCCGTCTCCGAGAGCGGCGACCGGCCCCACCCAGTCCGTCCGCGCCCCGCGCTTGTAGCGCCCGCTCGTCTGCGCGGCGACCACGTGCGCCCCGAGCCCCGTGGCCCAGCGGCCGAGTTCGAGGTAATAGAGGATCAGAGCTCCTGGGTGCCCGGTGCCGAAGAGGACGCGCCCGCCGTCTCTTGCGACTTGGCCGATGACCGCTCCCGCGGCGAGCAGTCCTTCCGCGGTGCGCTCGGGATCTATGCAGCCGCGTCCCGGCGTCTCCTCGTGGTCGGGCGGGTGGCCGGTGTGCTGCTGTACGGCGGAGTATGCCTCCTCGAAGCTCACGCCCGCGAGCAGCGCCTCCATCCCGAACGTGTAGTTCGGGTCGTGCTCCAGGAGGCGTGAGATCTTGTACAGGTTATCCTCTGCGCCGTGGGAGGTGCGGGCGCCGGCCACCGTGGCCGCGAGAAGCCGTTCTGCGTGCTCTCTCCTTGTGTCCATGAGCGTCGAGAGTCTAGCAGAACGCTAGAGGGACGGAGCCTTGGCGGCCCCGTCCCTCTTCTAAGACCGGTCGGTGGCTACTAGTTCGAGCGCTCCGAGAGCCAGCCGCTCACCTTTGGCCAGAGGCCCTTTCTGGCGCCGCGGCCGGTCATGAGGCCGACGTGTCCGGCGTCGAGGACGAAGAACTCCTTGTCCTGGCTGGAGACGAGGTCCATTATGGCCTCGGCCTGGGGGAGGGTGCAGATGTGGTCCTTCTTGCCCGCGATGGCCAGGAGCGGGCAGTCTATCTCAGAGAGGTCTATGCGGCGGCCGCGCAGGCTGATCTCGCCTTTTACCAGCTTGTCCTGCTGGTAGAACTCGGTGATCCACTGTTTGAACGCCGCGCCCGGGAACGGCGGGCCGTCGTTGACCCACTTGTTCATGGCGAGCCAGGTCTCCATAGGCTTCTCTTCGAAGATGCGCTCCCACATGTTGACGTAGGTACCAACGTAGTTGGTGACCGGCTTGAGCATCCTGTTGCCCGTGTCGATCATCTCTCCGGGGATGTTGCCGAAGGCGTCGGCGAGCAGACCCGGCTTGAGGTACTTCTCGTTGGTGAAGAGGCTGTAGAGTCCGAGGTGCTCGCGCGGGAAGGAGACGGGCGCGGTGAGCAGGATGAGGTTGCGCATCCGCTCGGGGTGCAGCGCGGCGTACATGGCGCTCATCGTTCCGCCCATGCAGTAGCCAAGCAAGCTGTAGTCCTCGGCGTGGGAGGTCCTCATCACTTTCCTCGCCGCTCGGGGCATGTAGTCGAGGACGTAGTGCTCGAAGGACATGTCTTTGTCCTCGTCACCCGGGATGCCCCAGTCGAGCATGTAGACGTCGAAGCCCTCGCCGACGAGGTACTCGATAAAACTGTTGCCCGGCAGCAGGTCGAGGACGTAGGGGCGGTTTATAAGGGCGTAGACGATGAGGATCGGGGTGCGGTACTTCTTGGGTTTCTCGGGTTCGTAGCGGTAGAGCTTCGCCTTGTTCTTGGACCAGACGATCGCCTTGGGGGTCTGGCCGGTGTCGGCCTCTGCGCCCTCGACGACGATCCTCATCCCCTTGCTGTACTTGTCGAAGAAGTTCTCCGCATCTGAGGGGACGACGCCGGTGGACGCGATGGGCCTCTCGCCGTAATTGGCCGTCTCCGTCATCTAGCTCTCCTCTCCCTTTCTGCGCACGTCCTCGACCGTGATCTGGCCGCCGCTGCCCGTGCCCCGCACCTCGGCCAGGTCTATCCCCAGCTCCCGTGCCTTGCGCCTGGCGGCCTCGGTGGCCCTCACCTCTGCGGGGGAACCGTTGATCTCCGCGACCTCCCGAACGCTCTGCGAGGAGCCGTTCTCCAGCGCAGCGAGCAGCCGGTCGAGCTTGCCCTCGACCCTATCGAGGCGCTCCTCGAGGCCCCGGACCTCCTCGGCCGTGGCGGGCTCGGCGTAGCCGTACTCGAACTCCTCGAAGGCTTCCTCAATGCGGTCCACCTTATCCTCGAGCGCGACTATGAGGCTCGCTACCCGCGTTATGTCGCTCCTGACGGGAAGCTGGAGCGCGCTCAAATACTCCTCGGAGCGGCGGCGGAAGACCTTGTAGAGGCTGGCGTAATTCGCCATCCAGCGGCTCGCCTGCTCCAGGAACTTCTCGCGCTCGATGAGGTCGTGCACGAATTCGGCGTAGGGACCGCTTGTGGCGTTGTACCAGTGGACGGCGAACTCGAGCGGATCCTTGGGGATGCTCTCGACCTGCATCAGGTTGTCGCGCGCCTCCTCGAGCATCTTGATGTAGCGGGGCGTCAACCCTACCGTCTCCTGCCCCAACTCGGCGCTCTTCTGCCAGGACTCTATGACGCCGTCGAACCACCTGCGCCACAGCTCGCCCGGATCGGTCTCTCCCGAAGACCTCTGCGCATCCCGCGCGGAGACGCCGAGCGTCGCCTCCTGGAAGTCCTGCATCGTCTCAAACCACTGCCTGTAGAGCCCGTACGGGTCCGCATAGACCTCGCGGGGCCCCTGCAGCATGCTCTGCCATACCTTCGTGCCGGCCTCGTACCACTGCCTGAACAGGTCCGCAGGCTCCAAACCCGTACCGGACGTCCTCTCCATCAAAACGAAAACCTCCTCGAAGGTGTCGCCCAATCTCTTCCGGAAGATACCCAAACGCCGTGATCTCTATAACAATTATACGCCATGGTGAAGGTATGTGCTGCCGACACATACCTCTGTGGGGGGTTGCCGCGGGTAACCGTGGCTCTACAATGGTCTTGTTTCTCTCGGGAAGGGAGGTCGGATGACCAACGGCGCGGATGATCGCGAGACTATCTTCACGATGGAGGCCACGCCTCTGAAGTACGGGCCCGGAGCCTCCGAGGAGGTAGGCTGGGAGCTCAGGCGGATGCGGGTCGGGCGCGTGATGCTCGTCTCCGACCCCGGCGTGGTGGAGGCGGGGATAACGGGCCGCATCGTCGAGCAGATAAGGGACGAGGGGATAGAGGTCGAGGTCTGGGACAGGGCCAGGGTGGAGCCGACGGCGGACTCCTTTCAGGCGGCGGCGGACTTCGCGAAGGAGGGTAACTTCGACGGGTTCGTCGCGGTGGGAGGCGGCTCCAGCATAGACACCGCGAAGGTGGCGGACCTCATCTCCACGCACGGCGGCGAGATCATGGACTACGTCAACCCGCCCGTCGGCGGCGGCAAGAAGCCGCCCGGTCCCCTCAAGCCGCTCCTGGCGGTGCCGACGACCGCCGGGACCGGGGCCGAGGCGACGACCGTCGCGATCCTGGACATCCCCGAGCAAAGGGTGAAGACGGGGATCTCTCACCAGTATCTGCGCCCGGACCGCGGGGTCGTGGACCCGCTGCTCACGATGACGATGCCTTC
Source organism: Actinomycetota bacterium (assembly GCA_040757515.1). Taxonomy (GTDB): domain Bacteria; phylum Actinomycetota; class Rubrobacteria; order Rubrobacterales; family Rubrobacteraceae; genus JBFLXF01. The sequence goes on along the minus strand of JBFLXF010000279.1, from coordinate 864 downwards.
GGAGGTCACCTCCTCGTGCGGCCTCGACGTGGTCTGCCACGCCGCCGAGTCCTACCTTTCAAAGCCCTACGACCAGAGGCCGAAACCCAAGACGCCCGATGACCGGCCGCCTTACCAGGGGTCGAACCCCATCGCGGACATCTGGTCCTCAAAGGCGCTGGAGTACGGCGGGAAGTACCTCAGGCGTGCGGTCGAGAACGGCGAGGACGTCGAGGCGCGCGGTGCGATGATGCTCGGTGCGTCGCTCGCCGGGATCGGGTTCGGCTCCGCGGGTGTGCACATACCTCACGCCTGCGCCTACCCCATAGCCGGGCTCAAGCACGAGTTCATGCCCCCCGGCTACCCGCAGGACCACCCGTTCGTGCCGCACGGCTGGTCGGTCATCGTCACGGCCCCTGCCGCCTTCCGCTTTACCTACGACGCCATGCCCGAGCGGCACCGCTACGTAGCAGAGCTGCTCGCCGGCGAGAGGATCGAGAAGGCCGACGAGAATACGCTGCCGGAGGTCCTCGTGCGGCTAATGCAGGACGTCGGCGCCCCGCGCGGCGTGCGCGAGCTCGGGTATACCGAGGACGACATACCGCAGCTCGTCGAGGGCGCGATGAAGCAGCAGAGGCTGCTCGTGCAGTCGCCCAAGGAGGTCACCGAGGACGACCTCGCGAACATCCTGCGCGAGTCTATGGAGAACTGGTAGCCCGGGGAGCGGGGGACGATGAAGAGCCGCCTCGCGGCTCCTCCGGAAAGGAGCGAAGCTTGAAGCTGTACGTTCTGGACAACGGGGTGCTGGAGCTCGACCTGGCGTGGCTGGTGCTCAACCCCAAACCTGCGACGGCGAACGACAAGAACCCGACGAACGAGTGGGTG
>JBFLXF010000278.1:0-4258 GCA_040757515.1 Actinomycetota bacterium | reverse complement strand
AAGAGGCGGAGAGCGCGCTGAGCGAGGCTGCAACCTTGTTCGAGGAGGCCGGCAACCTGGCGCTGCTCTCCGGCGTTATGCTCGAGCAGGCTTCCCTGCTGGCGGCCGGAGGCGAACGGGAGGTCGCGCTGGCGACGGCGCGCCGCGCTCTGGAGCTCGTCGCCGGCGACGACTGGCCGGTGCAACGCGCCTACGCTCATCTGCGGGTCGCGGATCTGACGCTGCCCGACTTGGCCGGCGCCGAGCCGCATCTCATCGAGGCGGAGCGGCTGGCCAACCGGCTGGCGCTGCCGCAACTGCGCTACCGTTCGAGAGAGCGTCTGGGGCATCTCCGCCGTCTGCAGGGCCGTCAGGAGGAGGCACGGACGCTGCTCGAAGCAGCCGTGGAGGAGATCGAGCGTCTGCGCGGCAGCGTCGCCCAGGATGTCATGCGCGCCTCTTTCCTGCGGGACAAGATCGCCGCTTACGAGGACCTTCTGCAACTGCGCCTCTCCCGGAGTGTCGAGGAGGGCGCACGTCCCGCCTTTAGCGTGGCCGAGCGCGCCAAGTCACGCGCTCTGGTGGATCTGCTCGCGGGCGTCGTACAGGCGGGTTTGAATCCCGATGATCCTACCCTGGAAGGCAGGCTGAACGAGCTGCAGGCCGACCTCAACGCGACCTACGGACGGATGCTCTCCGCCCCCGTGGACGGGGAGACGGTCCCCGATCTCCGAAGACGGGCTGCCGGACTCGAAGCGGAGATAAGCCGGCTGAGGCTGCAGGCCGCCTCCTCCAGCGCCGCTGTACCGAACCTGTTCGCCGGTTCCGGGATTCCCGCCGGCACCGAAGAGCTGCTTCCTGCCGATGCCGTGTTGCTCGCCTACCATATCTCAGGCGGTGATATCACGGCTTTCATCGGCGCGGGCAAAGATGTCCGCGTCGCCCGGCATCCCGGTGCGGCCGCCAGGGTGCGGCGTCTATCGCAGAGGCTGGCCGTCCAGTGGGATCGCTTCCGCGCCGGCCGGCAGTTCGCCGGCAGGCACCTGAGGCTGCTGGAGCGGTCGGCCAGACAGGTTCTGAGCTCGCTCTACGAGGAGCTCGTGGCGCCGCTCGAGCCGCTCCTGGATGCGGCGGTGGGGATGGTCCCCGGCGATGACCCGATGCCGAGACTCGCCGTCGTGCCCCACGGGCCGCTGCACCAGATTCCTTTCCACGCCCTCTTCGACGGCGAGCGGTATCTCGTCGAGCGGTTCGAGATCTCATACGCTCCCAGCGCGACCGTCTATGCGCTCTGCCAGAGGCGGATACGTCGCGAATCGGGCAGGGCGCTGGTGTTCGGCGTCGAAGATCCCCTGATACCCGCCGCGGTCGACGAGGCCTGCGCCATAGCCGGACGCCTGCCCGACGCGAAGCTGTACGTGGGTGAGGCGGCGACCGTCGCCGCCTTGAGAGAGAGGACAACCGGCTCTCGCCTGCTACACCTGGCTTCCCACGGTCTCTTCAGGGCCGACAACCCGATGTTCTCGGCCCTGAAGCTGCACGATGGCTGGCTGACGGCGGCTGAGGTGATGGACCTGAATCTCGACGGCGCCCTTGTGGTCCTGAGCGCCTGCGAGTCGGGGCGCAGCGAGGTGGTCGGGGGTGACGAGATCCTGGGGCTCACCCGCGCCTTTCTCGGCGCAGGTGCCGCGACCCTGGTCGTCAGCCTGTGGCTGGTACAAGACGAGACGACGGCGCATCTTATGCGGAGATGGTACGAGATGCTGGGTGGCGGGATGGAACCGGCCGCCGCCCTGCGCGCCGCCCAGCTCGAGATTAAAGACATAGAGCCTCACCCCTTTCTGTGGGCTCCTTTCGTCCTCATCGGCAAGCGCTAGAGAAGAACCGGCTGCGCCGGCGGGCATTAGAGCATTCTCATCCGGTCGTAACGCTGCTCTAATGACTTCCGGCTAGCCTCTGCCGTATCAGAGGGTGCCGGGTTGGGCATCTCTTTTAATAGATGAACCGATAGCCCGGATGATACGGGAGGTAGGGATTTTGAAGGTTCAGGTTCTTGCCGGGCGGCGCTTTTTGAGTGCCGTCGTGGTCGGCCTCGTGCTGTCTCTGACCGCCCTGACGGGCGTTCTATGGCCCGTCGGCGCTCATGCTCAGGATGCGGGCGGTGACTATGTCGAGGGCCAAGTCGTAGTGAAGATAGACCCGCAGAGCGGCGCCACGATAGGCCAGATCAACGCCGACTACGGGACAGAGGTGGAGAGGCCGCTCCTGGAGAACTGCTCCACCTGCGCGAAGATCTACCTCCTGCGTATAACCGACGGCGTAGCTACCGAGCAGAAGGCCGAGCGGATGAGCGAGGATCAGCGTCTGAGCTACGCCGAACCTAACATCATCACCGATGCACCCGAAGGGGATCCCAGAATGAGGGCTCGCGACGACGGTGTCCCCACCCCTTACTCTGATCCTGGGCCTTACTCGAACCAGTACGCCGTCGGCGCGCTGAACCTGCCTGAGGCTCATAGCCTGGGCCGGGGCAGGGGCGCGGTGGTCGCCGTGCTGGATACGGGGGTGGAGCTGGGTCATACTGAGCTGGGGGGCAGCCTGACGGCGGCGCGCTATGACTTCGTCGATGACGACGCGACACCCGGGGACGCCCCCGACGGCGCGGACAACGACGGCGACGGCGAGACTGACGAGCAGGTGGGGCACGGAACGCATGTGGCGGGCATCGTGCACCTTACCGCGCCGGAGGCGAGGATCATGCCGCTGCGCGTGCTCGACTCCGACGGCGTCGGCAATGCCTTCCTGATAGCTGAGGCCGTACAGTATGCGGTCCGCAATGGCGCGGACGTCATCAACCTCAGCCTCGGCTCCAGGCGAGAGTCGGAGCTCTTGGAGGATATCGTCGAGGACCTCGAGGCCGAGGAGGACGACGATGACGGCGAAGACGAAGTCGCCGACGATGACGCCCTGGTGGGTGTGCCGCCCGAGGGCGTCGTGGTAGTCGGCGCGGCTGGCAACGAGGGCTCCAGCACGGAGCGCTATCCGGCCGCCGAGGAGGGCGCCATAGCGGTCGCGTCTGTGGACGAGCGAGAGAAGAAGTCCGGCTTCTCCAACTACGACGCCGCCGCCTACCCGCAGGGCTGGATAGACGTCTCCGCGCCGGGAGAGAAGATCTACAGCCTCTTCCCGAAAGACCGGTATGCTACCTGGAGCGGTACCTCGATGGCGACCCCGTTCGTCGCCGGGCAGGCCGCTCTGATCCGCGGCATGCGGCCCAGGATGCCGTCCACGGCGGACGGGCCGCGGCGGCCTAGCGTCGAAGGCACGATAGAGGGCACCGCCCGGTCGCTCGACGCGAAGAACCCCGGCTACTCCGGCAGGCTGGGCGCGGGCCACGCCGACGCCTACGCCGCTCTACGCAGCCTTAACGCCGCGCCCACCGTCTCGGCCTTGAATCCCAGGCCCGGAGCAAGGATCAAGAGCCGCAGGCCCGCGATACGGGCCACCGTCCGCGACGCCGAGACGAACCTCGCGAAGTCTCACATCCGCCTCTTCGTGGACGGGAAGCGCAAGAGCGCCTTCGGCTACGACCGGAGCACGGACAGGCTGAGCTACAGGAGCGGCAGGCTTGCCTACGCGCGGCACACGGTAAAGATCGTGGCCACCGACCCGCACGGGAAGCGTACCGTCAAGACCTGGCGCTTCCGCGTGGTTCGCTAGAGCCGTCGGCTTCTTGCAGGGCCGGTTCCGGGGCGGGCAGCAGTGGGAGGTAGAGCGACATGCGCGTGCCCTCGCCCTCGCGGCTCGCTGCCTCGATCCTGCCGCCGTGCGCCTGGATGATCGTCCGGGCAATAGGGAGACCCAGGCCGACGCCGCCCTGGCCCGGCCCTTCGCCGTTGCCCTTGCGGGTGCGCACCTTGTCCACCCTGTAGAAGCGTTCGAAGATGCGCGGCAGCTCCCGCTTCGGGATGCCGGGTCCGCGGTCCTCCACGATGATGCGCAGCTCTCCGTGGCGCGTGGTGCGCGAAGCGAGCCTTACCGGGCCGCCGGGCGGTCCGTACTTGGCGGCGTTGTCTACCAGCACGAGGACGGCCTGCTCGATCCTCTGGGCGTCCACGCGCACCAGACCCTTGCCCTCCAGATCTCTCTCCAGCGCCGCGCCGCGCTGGCGGGCGAGGCTCTCCGCTCTTCCTGCGAGCGTCGAGAGCAGCGGCCCCACGGCGACCGGCTCGAGGTCCAGCTGCAGAGAGGCAGAGTCAGACTTCGCCAACAGCAGCAA
>JBFLXF010000277.1:0-4262 GCA_040757515.1 Actinomycetota bacterium | reverse complement strand
GAGCGGTCGCCGGGGCGCCGCTTCAACGGCTTCTCCACCGACGAGGGCTTCTTCGTGCAGGGCGTGAGGTCCATCGAGGAGGTGGACGCCGCCGCAAGGGAGGCGCTGCGGCGCCTGAGGAGCGGGGAGAGGAGCCTCGCCATCCACCGCAACTGCGGGACGACCATCGTGGCCGCGAACCTGCTCGCCGCGCTCTTCTTTCTGGGCGCTCTGGGGCTCGGGTTGCATCTGGGCGGGCAGATGCTCTACCTCCTGATCCTGGGCGGCGTGCTGCTGGCGTTCGCGCTGCGCGTTCCGCTGAGTCTCTTTCTCCAGCGTTTCGTCACCACCGATTCCGATCTCAAGAACGCCGAGGTTGGCTGGGTCGAGCCGGCGAGGCCGCAGGACCTCCAGGGCGGCATCCTCGGGCTTCTGCTAGCGGCCTCCACCGTGCGGGTGCGCGTCTTCCACACGGACCCGGACGCCGTCGAGGTCATCCGCGACGACGGCGCCGTGGTGCGCTAGGGCGCGTTCGCGCCGGAGGGGGCGTGAGGTCCTCGGCCATAGTGGATCGGGTGGCGGCCCTGCTGGAGCGGACACCGCCCTTCGACCGTCTGCGCCAGGAGGATCGCCGGCGCCTGCTCGGCGAGGTGCTCATCGAGTACTTCGAGCCCGACGAGGTGATTCTGGAGCAGGGACGCACCCGGCACGAGTTCCTGTATGTCGTCGAGTCCGGCTTTGTGCGTCTTTTGGACAATGAGACCCAGGTCCTCATCCGCGAGTGCGCTGAGGGCGACGTCTTCGGCAGCCACGGCCTGCTCAGGGGTGGCGCCCTTCCCTATGAGGCGAGGGCCGTAGAGCCGACCGTCTGCATCCTGCTGCGGGCCAGGCACTTCCGCGGGCTCTACGAGGAGCACAGGCCCTTCGCCGCCTTCTTCGACACGGATCTCGACCGGTATGCCCGGGGCCGCAAGCTGCCGCTGGACGCCTCCAACGCCCGCCTGCTCTTCGGGACTCGGATAGGGGAGCTGGTGCAGCGCGAGCCGGTCGTGGTCTCTCCGGACGTAACGGCGAAGGAGGCGGCGCGGCTCATGCGCAGGGAGCACGCCGACTCGGTGCTGGTGATGCGCGGGGAGGAGGTCGTTGGGATACTCTCGGATATGGACCTGCGCGACAGGCTGGTGGCCGAGGGCGCCTCCTTCGAGACCCCCGTCGAGCGTCTCATGAACGAGGAGGTCATCCGGCTGCGGGCCGGGGCCCCTGTCTTCGACGCCCTGATGGAGATGATGCGCCGCCGGGCGCGGCACGTCGTCGTTACGGAGGGAACGGTTCTCGGCGTCGTCTCCGAAGGGGAGATCTCGCGGGCGCAGGGGGCGAGTCCGGCGGCTATGATGGAGAGGATAGAGGGGGCCGGAACCGTGGGTGAGCTCTCCCGCATCCGGGCTGAGGTTACGAGGCTCCTCATCGGCCTCGACCGTCAGGGCGTGCGCCCCTCGGACCTCATCGCCATCAACACCGAGGCCAACGACCGGATCATCCGCCGGGCGATCCACCTCGTCGAGACGGAGTTGCGCGGCGATTCGCCGGTGCCGCCGGTAGACCTTCCCTGGGCCTGGATGTCCCTGGGGAGCGAGGGGCGCGGCGAGATGTCCCTCAAGACCGATCAGGACAACGCCCTCGTCTACGCCGATCCCTCCGGTCCGGAAGAGGCCGGCATGGCCGAGCGCTGGTTCGGCGTCCTCGCCGCGCGCGCCAACGACGCCCTCGCCGCTTGCGGCTTCGAGTACTGCAGGGGCGGGGTGATGGCCCGCAACCCGAAGTGGCGCAAGCCGCTTGGCGAGTGGCGCGGAACCTTCCGGCGGTGGATCCTGCGCCCCGACGCCTACGATCTGATGGACGCCGGCATCTTCTTCGACCTGCGCGGGCTCTACGGGGAGGTTGCTCTCGTGGAAACGCTCAAGTCGGGCATCGCCGGGGACCTCGGCGAGCAACGGCTCTTCCTGCCCTTCCTCGCGCGCAACGTCTTGGCGGGCAGGTCGTCGCCGTCGCTCTTCGGGCGCCTGCTGGCGCGTTCCTGGCGTCACGAGTTCGACCTCAAGCGGCGCGGCATACGGCCGCTGGTGGACGTGGCGCGTCTCTTTGCGATGGACGCCCGCTACCTGGACTCCGCTAACACCGCCGACCGGCTCCGGCACTCTCCCGCCTCGCTGCCCGGGGCCGCGCAGACTGCGGAGAACGCCCTGGACGCCTACCAGTACCTCTCCGAGTTTCGCTTCAGGCACCACCTGCAGGCCATCGAGCGCGGCAAGGAGCCCGGCAACAGGCTCGATCTCTCCATCCTCAGCCGGACGCAGCAGAGCATGATGTCCGCCGTCTTCTCTACCGTCGAGGCCGTGCAGGACGAAGTCGCGAACCGCTATGGCGCGAGCCGCTAGAGCGGGGTCGCAGCCGACCGGCGGGATATAGAATGTAGAGAGAGCGCGGACGCGAGCTTCGGGAGAGCCAATGAGGTCCGAGGATCTGGAGCGAGAGATGGCGGCCGTCTGCGAGGAGATAGACCGCCTGCTGGAGTTCGACTGCGAGATCGAGGCGTATCTGAAGACCATCCCCGGCCCATTACGGTGGTTGCGTGCTCCCGGTGCCTCTCTGGTCCGCAGAGACCTCGCCAGGCAGATCGAGGCTCTGAAGATGCGGAACACCATTCTGCGCAACTGTTGCCTCGAGGCGAAGAGGAGCGAAGAGAGAGCGCCCTACAGTCGCCGGATCGCCGGTCCGGCCTGAGGCTCCAGGGCCCTCCGGCGGTCGTGTAGAGTATCCTCCGTGTGGGAGGGAAGCCTCAGAGAGGGAGGACGGTTTTGGCGGCCCTGATCAGAGCCTCCGGAATTGCCGCGATGTTGGGGGGTCTGGCGTGGAGCGCGAAGGCAGTGCTCGACGGGATGGGCCTCTCGACGCCGGGCTTCGACCCGGGGGACGCGCTGCTCTTTGCCGCGCCGCCGCTGTTTTTCGCCGGGCTGGCGGGCCTGTACCGGAGATACGCCGCGGAGGTGGCGGCGATCGGGAGGGCGGGTTTTACCCAGAGCTTTATCGGGCTTGCGGTTCTCGCACTGGGGTTCCCTCTGCGGTTCGTGATCGATCCGGGCCAGGCCATACGGATCCCCGCCTTCGGGTTACTCATCCTGGCTATCGGGCTCGCCCTGCTCGGCTTCGGCACGCTCAAGACCGGAGCCCTGCCGCGCTGGAACTTTCTGCCGGTGGCGATGGGACTCCTGATCCCCTTTGGCACGCTGGCTGGCGGCATCGAGCCGCTGCGCGCGGCGCTCTCGGCGCTGTTTGGGGCTGGTTGGGCCATGCTCGGATACATCCTCTGGTCGGCCTCCGGTTCGACCGAACCGGGCCCGCCTCGCGCGAAGTAGCGAGGAGATTCACCCCGCGGAGTAAAAATCTTCTCGCTAGGTGCAGTTGTCGTCGTGCAGGTCCCTCCCCTGCTGCTTACGTCTGCCGACGTACGATGTTCTCCAGCTCTTCCTGAAGCCGGGACACCGCCTCTTCGGGCGAGATGTCTCCGGCGAGAGAGGAGTTGAAGGCGCGGGCGAGCCGGCGGGACACCCTGGAGTAGAAGGGGGTGACGGGCCGTGTCCGGGCGTTGTTCCTCACTATGTCCCCGCCCAGCTCTATGACCGGGACCGCCTCCAGGATCTCCGGGTCCTCGTAGAGCTTGCTCAGCGTCGGCAGGAAGGAGCCTTCGAGGGCCCGGAACTTCTGGATCTCCGGGGAGGTGGCGAACTTTATGAACTCCCAGGCGGCGTCCTTGTTCCGCGAGGCGGCGTTTATGTGCATATTCCACCCGCCCAGACAGCTCCAGCTCTGCAGCCCCTCTTCGGCGACGGGGAGCGGCGCAATCCCCACCCGCTCCTGGTCTACCCGGCCCTCCTGTCCGAAGATCTGGTACATGAACGGCCAGCCGCGCAGGAAGACGGCATCTCCGTCGTTGAAGGCGTCCAGCGACTCGTCTTCCCGCCAGCCGGTCACCTCCTCCGGGGCGATGCCGTCCTCAATCATGCTGCGCTCTATGCCGAGACCCCGCACCGACTGGTCGCTCTCGATGACGACGATGTTCGCGGCGGAGAGCCCTATCTGCCTGTCCGGATCTATGATGGAGAGGTTGCCCCTCATGATCTCGCCGTTGGCGCTCCAGATGTACTCCACGCCGTTGACTACGCCGCCTTCGTAGTCGTCGCCTTGGAAGACGAAGCCGTATCTCGTGCCGGAGTCCTCTTTGACCT
>JBFLXF010000276.1:0-4324 GCA_040757515.1 Actinomycetota bacterium | reverse complement strand
TCTCCACCGCCTCCTTCCGGGGTACGCCCCGGTCCACAGCGGCCAGCACCTTCAACCTCAAGTCCTTCGAATAAGCACCCATGCGCCATTCTCGCATGAAGCTCACTCAATTCGCAAGCCGCTCTAAATGCCGACGTGCTCTTCCTGGGGGTGCACGGCATCCACCCGCGAGCGGGACTCACCACCCCAAACGTCGCCGAGGCGGAGACCGACGGCTGCCTCATCGAGTCGGCGCAGAAGGTCGTGGTAGTCGCCGACCACTCCAAGCTCGGCGTCGTGGCGCTCGCCAAGATAGCGCCGCTCTCGCGCGTGGACGTGCTCATCACCGACGAGGGAGCCGACGAGGAGACGCTCGACGAGATACGCCTCGCCGGCGTGCACGTCGTCGTCGCCCCCACGAGCGACTGAGGGTATGGCGGGTCTAGCCTGGGGAGGTGGCTAGCCCAGGAAGATCAGGGCGACGTTCGTCAGGACGAAGAGGCCGACCACGATGAGCGTCAGCCGCGTGAGGTTCTTCTCCATGATGGTGGTGCCGGAGAAGGTCCCGCCGATGCCGCCTCCCATCGAGGCGGAGAGCCCTCCGCCCTTGCCGGAGTGCAGCAGGATCATCCCGATGAGCGCGACGCAGAATATGGTGTGGAAGAATGCCAGTACATAGATCATGGCCCCGAGCTTACCACACGCCGCTCGCCCGCTCTACGCCTCGGAGGGAGCGGCCTCCCGCGCCGCCTCGACGAGCCGCACGAAGGAGTCCACCTCCAGGCTCGCCCCGCCGACCAGGGCGCCGTCCACGTCCTCCTGCGTCATGATCTCCGCCGCGTTCTCCGGCTTGACCGAGCCGCCGTAGAGGATGCGTACCTCGTCGGCGAAGGCGTCGCCCTCCAGCTCGCGCAGCAGATCTCTTATCCGGCCGATAGCGTCCTGAGCGTCCTCGGGGGTCGCGGTCTCTCCGGTCCCGATGGCCCAGATCGGCTCGTAGGCGAAGACGATCCGGCTCCCTTCCGCCTCCAGCCCCTCCATCACGGCCCGCACCTGCCCGGAGACCTTCTCCCACATGCCTCCGGCGTCCCGCTCCTCCTTCGACTCCCCGACGCAGACGACCGGCAGCAGGCCGGCCTCCACAGCGCGGCGCGTCTTCTTAGCCACCATCTCGTCGGTCTCGCCGAAGAGTTCGCGCCGCTCGGAGTGGCCCACGATGACCGCCCTCGCCCCCACGTCCTTCAGCATCGGGGCCGAGACCTCGCCGGTGTAGGCCCCCGAGTCCTCGAAGTAGAGGTTCTGGGCACCGGCGATCACCTTCGAGCCTTCGGCCATCCTCGCCACCTCGGAGAGGCAGGTGAAGGGGGCGAAGACGGCAACGTCCACCTCCTCGATGTCGGCGACGCGCGGCAGGAGCGCCGCCACGTAGTCCTGCGCCTCGCGGACGGTCTTGTTCATCTTCCAGTTCGCGGCCATCATCGGGCGTCGCGCCATCCCTTCCCTCCCTACTTGTCCGGCAGGGCCGCCACCCCGGGCAGCTCCTTGCCCTCGACGTACTCCAGCGAGGCCCCGCCGCCGGTCGAGATGTGACTCATCTCGTCCTCGAGGCCGAGCTTGCGTACCGCGGCCACGGAGTCGCCCCCGCCGACGACGCTCGTCGCCCCGCTCTCGGCGACGGCCCTCGCAACGCCCTCGGTGCCTTTCGCGAACTCATCTATCTCGAAGACGCCCATCGGGCCGTTCCAGAAGATCGTGTTGGCGTCCCGGATCCTCTCCCGGAAGAGCTCCACGGTGCGCGGCCCGATGTCCAAACCCATCTTCTCCGCAGGGATCCCGTCCACCCCGACGACCTGCGTCCCGGCCCCCTCCTCCATCGCGTCGGCGACGACGATGTCCACCGGCAGCACGAGCTTCTCCCCGGCCTCCTCCAGCAGACGCCTCGCCTCCTCGATGTAGTCGTCCTCGACGAGGGATTTGCCCACCTCGTGGCCCTGGGCCTTGAAGAAGGTGAAGCACATGGCGCCCCCGATGAGCAGGTAGTCCGCGACGCCGAGCAGGCTCCTTATGACGCCGAGCTTGTCCGAGACCTTGGCCCCCCCGAGGATGGCGACGAACGGACGCTGCGGGTTCTCGAGGACGGAGTCGAGGTAGTCGATCTCCTCCTCCAAGAGCAGCCCCGCCGCCGACGGCAGCCTCTCGGCCACCCCCACGGTCGTCGCGTGCGCCCGATGCGCTGCTCCAAAGGCGTCGTCCACGTAGAGATCGGCGAGGGAGGCGAGCTGCTCGGAGAAGGCGGGGTCGTTCTTCGTCTCGCCGGGATAGAAGCGGGAGTTCTCGAGCAGCACGACCCCGCGCCCGTCCCATTCCTCTAGCGCCTCTTCCACCTCCGGGCCGACGGCGGCGTCGAGCTTCTTTACGGGCTCGCCGAGGAGCTCTTCCAGCCTCGCCGCCACCGGGTCCATCGCGTACTGCGGGTCCGGCTCGCCCTTCGGACGGCCGAGGTGGGAGATGAGGATGGGACGGGCCCCCCCGGAGAGCAGGTGCCGGATCGTGGGCAGCGCCCGACGGATGCGCGTGTCGTCCGTCACCTCGCCGCCTTTCACCGGCACGTTGAAGTCCACCCGCACCAGCACACGCTTGCCGCGCACGTCGAGGTCTCTGACGCTCCTCTTGTTCATCTGCCTCCCTTCGGTCGGCGCTGCCAGCTATCTGATCTCAACGGTCGGCACGAGCCCCGATCATGCGACGCAGCCGGGCTTCGTTCTCACGGCCCGGCTGCGTCGCAGCGGTCTCCGGCTGACGGCCGGTAGCTCTGACCGCTGAAAGCTCTCCTAGAGCCTCTCCCCGATGTACTGCACCAGGTCGACGGTGCGGTTGGAGTAGCCCCACTCGTTGTCGTACCAGCCCAAGACCTTGACGGTCTTGCCGTTGGCCATGGTCAGCGGGGAGTCGAAGATGCAGCTCGCCGGGTTGCCGACGATGTCGCTGGAGACGATGGGCGCCTCCGAGTACTCGAGGATGCCCGAGAGCTCGCCCTCCGCGGCCTCTCTGAAGGCGGCGTTGACCTCGTCGGCGGAGACCTCGCGCGTGAGCTGAGCGTTGAAGTCCGTTATGGAGCCATCGGGCACGGGGACGCGCAGTGCCATCCCATCGACCTTGCCCGCAAGCTCGGGGTAGATCACGCCCGCCGTCCGGGCGGCGCCCGTGGAGGTCGGGACTATGTTGTTCGGAGCGGAGCGAGCACGCCTGGGATCCTTGTGCGCCGCGTCGAGCAGACTCTGGTCGTTGGTGTAGGCGTGCACGGTGGTCATGTAGCCCGACTCGATGCCGAAGTTGTCCTGCAGAACCTTGACCATGGGGATGATGCAGTTGGTCGTACAGGAGGCGTTGGAGACGATGTCGTGGCTCTGCGGGTCGTAGTCCTCGTGGTTGACCTTGTAGACGAAGGTGGCGTCCACGTTCTTGGCCGGGGCGCTTATGACGACCTTCTTCGCACCGCCCTCGACGTGCGCGGCGGCCTTCTTGCCGTCGGTGAAGACGCCGGTGGACTCCACGACGATGTCCGCGCCCACGTCGCCCCAGGGGATTTGGGCCGGGTCCCGCTCGGAGAAGGTCTTTATCTCGCGGTCGCCCACGCGAAGGATGCTGCCGTCGAGCTTCACGTCCTCGCTCCAGATGCCGTGTACCGAGTCGCGCTTGAACAGGAGCGCCAAAGACTCCATCGGCATCAAATCGTTTATGGCGACGATCTGGATGTCGTCGTCGCTGCGCTCGATGGCCGCCTTGGCGGTGAGCATCCCGATGCGGCCGAAGCCGTTGATCCCTAAGCGTACCGCCACTTTCCTCTCCTTCCGTCTCTTGCAGTCGAACCTATTCTGCCCGAAAAGGCGTCTCTCTAACAGCCCCGCCGGAGCCGCTCGCCGATCTCCACCAGCCGCCGCAAACGGTGGTTAGCCGCGCTCTTGGTAATGTTGCCATACCTCGCCAGCTCGACGAGCGAGGCATCGGGGTGCTCGAGCCTGAGCTCCAGCATCTCGCGCAGCGCGGGCGGCAGCTTCGCGGGATCTAGCCTCCGCAGAACTTCCTGCTGCCGGGCGGCAGCCACGGCGGTCCTTCCGGCGTTGGCGGAGTCGAAGTTGGTGATGCGGTTGGCGTTGGCCTTGGCCTCACCGAGCACAGCACGTGCCTCGTACTCCAATACCGCGTCGTGTAACCCCATCTGCGAGAGCAGGGTCGTCACCCCGTCGGCGCTCTTGGTGTACGCCACCCACGCTCCCCGGCGCCGCGCGACCCGGAGAGGGGCGCGTGAGATCTCTACGACACGCCGGATGAACTCCTCGTCGCG
>JBFLXF010000275.1:0-4325 GCA_040757515.1 Actinomycetota bacterium | reverse complement strand
TGTCGAACCGTACCCGTTGGGGCGGGCTGGCCGCTATGGCTGGTGGAATCGTGGGGATCCTGTACGCTCCGCTCTACGCCCTGGCGTACTTCGCGACCCCGGACGGAGCGGGGTCGCTGGAGACGCCCTGGGTGGCGGCCTGCCGGGCATGATCGCGCTGGACATCGTGCTCGGACAGCTCACCCTGGCGCTCGCGCCCCTCAACCTGGCCTGGGTGATCCTGGGGTACTCCCTCTATTCCGAGAAGGTCGCACCGGCCGGGCAACCTGCGCACACGCTGAACTGAAGGAGACCCTTGATGAATTCTTCCGACCTGATCCGGTACAGCGGATTGGCGGCCATCCTCGGCGTGGCGGTGCTCCTGATCTCCGACCTGCTCAGCCTCACCGTCTTCTCCGGCGACATGGTGGACGTCGTCACCACCGGCCCCTACCTGGCCGACGGCTCATCCAGCGTCCTCGCAGGCGTGCTGTTGCTGCTCGGGCTGGTCGGGCTGTACGCCCGTCAGTCGGAGGAGATAGGCGCACCGGGTTTGGCGGCTTTCCTCGCCGCCTTCGCCGGCACGGCCATGATACTCGGGACCTGGTGGACCCGGACTTCTCCTGGCTTATCGGAGGCGTGGGCGTGGCCTGCATACCGGCCGCCATAGGCATCGCCATCCTGAAATATCGTCTCTACGACATAGACCTGATCATCAACCGCACCCTCGTCTACGTCGCTCTGAGCGCCATAGTCGTGGGCATCTACGTCCTCGTGGTCGGCTACCTGGGAGCGCTGTTCCAAAGCGGGGGCAACCTGGTTATCTCGCTGGTAGCTACCGGCATCGTGGCGGTTCTGTTCGCGCCGCTGCGCGACCGGTTGCAGAGAGCGGTGAATCGCCTGATGTACGGCGAGCTCGACGACCCCTACGCGGTGATCTCACGCCTCGGAGAACGCCTGAAGGCCACGGAGGCGCCGGAGGCCGTGTTGCCGGCCATCGTCGAGACGGTGGTCGGGGCGCTAAAGCTGCCCCACGCGGCCATAACCCTGAGACGGGAGGACAGCGGGTTCGAAACTGCCGCCGCTCACGGGACACCTTCGGGCAAGCCGCTGGTCCTGCCGCTCGCCTACGGGACGGAGGTCATCGGGCAACTGGTACTCTCTCCCCGTGCTCCGGGCGAGCCGTTCGGTCCGGCTGACAGGCGGCTGCTCGACGACCTGGCCCGTCATGCCGAGGCCGCCGTCTACGCGGTGCGCCTCACCGCCGACCTGCAGCGCTCGCGCGAGCGCCTGGTCAACGCGCGAGAGGAGGAGCGGCGGAGGCTGCGCCGGGACCTGCACGACGAGTTGGGTCCCCAGCTCGCCACCCTCACCCTCAACCTCGATGCCGCCCGCAACCTGCTCGTCCAGGAGCCGGCGGCAGCCGATACGCTGCTGGCGGATCTCAAGGAGCAGGTACAGGGTGCGATCTCCGACATAAGGCGCCTGGTCTACGACCTCAGGCCACCGGCCCTCGACGAGCTGGGCCTGATCCCGGCCATCCGGGAAAGGGCGGCGGACTACGGCCGGGATGGACTCGGCGTCAGGGTAGAGGCCCCGGAGTCGCTGCCGCCGCTGCCCGCCGCCGTGGAGGTCGCCGCCTACCGCATCGTCCAGGAAGCCCTCACCAACGTCACCCGTCATGCTCGGGCCGGCATCTGCCGCGTCAGGTTTTCCGTCCGTGACGGAAAGATCGAGCTAGAGGTCGCCGACGACGGGATCGGCCTGCCCGAAGACCGCCACGGCGGCGTCGGTATAGCCTCGATGCGCGAGCGGGCGGCGGAGCTCGGCGGGACGTGCGAAGTGGCGCCCATACCCGGAGGCGGCACCCGCGTGCTGGCGCGTCTGCCGCTTCCCGAACGGGAGGAAGAACCTTGAGCCCTATCCGCGTCCTCGTGGCCGACGACCACACCCTCTTCCGCAGCGGGTTGCGCGCCCTCTTCGGGTCCGTCTCCGATACCGAGGTCGTCGGAGAGGCGGCAACCGGGGAGGAAGCCGTCACCCGCGCCACCGAGCTGGAACCGGACGTGGTGCTCATGGACATCCAGATGCCCGGCCTGAACGGCATCGAGGCCACGCGCCGGATCCTGGAGTCTACCCCTGATACGGCCGTAGTGATGGTCACCATGTTCAAGGACGACGACTCGGTATTCGCCGCGATGCGGGCCGGGGCACGAGGTTACGTGCTAAAGGGCGCGGATCAGGACGAGATCCTGCGGGTCATAAGGGCCGTGGCGGGCGGCGAAGCTCTCTTCGGGAGGGAGATCGCCCAGCGTCTCATGACCTTCTTCTCCGCGCCCCGCAAAGCGGATCCTGCTGTGGCCTTCCCCGAACTCACCGCCCGCGAGCGCGAGGTCCTGGAGTTCATCGCCCGGGGCCTGGGCAACGCGGAGATCTCCACCCGCCTCTACCTCAGCCCCAAGACCGTTCGCAATCACATCTCCAACATCTTCACCAAGCTGCAGGTCGCTGACCGCGCTCAGGCGATTGTCCGTGCCAGAGAAGCGGGGTTGGGAGGCGGCGAGGAGCGGGAAGCCTGAGCATCACCGTATACTGCACTTCATGGCGAAGCGGGGCTACACGCGGGACACGATCCGGGGTGGTGCCTCGGAGTGGGATGTCAGCAGGCCCTTCTCCAGCTATCTGCGCCTGCTCTCCACCCTGCTGGCGCACCCCGTCCGCTTCTTCGAGGTGCTGCCGAAGGTACCCGACCCCCGCGCCCCGGCGCTCTTCCTGGCCCTCTCGGGGGTCCCTGCGGCGCTCCTGTGGCTCTTGTTCGGGGGGCTCTACCCCGCCCTTGCAGCGCTCCTCGCACCGCTGCCGCTCTCGCTCGTCCTCGCGGTCCCCTACCACCTCGCCGCGCCCGGCGGGCGTTTCGGGTACGTCGTGACGTGGCGCACCCTGGCCTACCCGTTCGGCTTCCTGATGCCTCTGGCGGCTGTGCCGGTGCTCCGGTGGGTCTCCGCCGCGTACTTCGGGCTCTTTCTCGTGCCGCTGGGCCTGCGGAAGGTGCACGAGCTGCCCGCCTGGAGGGCGGCGCTCCTCTGCGTCCCCGGCGCGGCCCTGCTCCTCCTCACGGCCCTCGCTCTCTAGCCCGCCTTGGCGCCGGATCTCATCGCCTTACGGCCACCACCTCCAGGTAGTCGGAGGGCACGACCAGCGTCCCGTCGCCCGAGACGTTGCGGGACTCGAGCAGCTCCTGCAGGTCCCGGGCCAGAGCGTCCTGTTCTTCCGGCTCGAGGGCCGCGAACGCCCTCACCGTCGGGCCGTAGTAGTTACGGAAGTACTCGACGAAGTATCCCGCCGACGGGTGCCGGAAGACGTAGCTGCGGCGCGTCACCTTCATGGAGGACACGCCCTCGCCGAGCAGCTCCCGCAGCCGTTCCTCGGTACCCCACAGGGTCGGCGGCCGTATGCCGGCGGGCGGCGGGACGTGCCCGCCGACGATGCGCAGCATGTTGCCGATGAAGCCGTCGGGGGTCCAGTTGGCGAGCCCTATCCTGCCACCCGGCCTGCAGACCCGGAGCAGCTCGTCCGCCGCCTTCTTTTGGTCGGGACAGAACATCACCCCGAGCGTCGAGAGTACGACATCGAACGAGGAGTCGGGATAGGGCAACTCCTCGGCGTCCCCGACCTCGAAGGTTATCTCCATGCCCTCGGCCTTGGCGCGCCTGCGGGCGTGCTCTATGGACTCGGGCGCCAGGTCCATGCCCGTAACCTCGCAGAAGCGCCGGGCCGCCGAGAGCGCGGTGTTGCCGCTGCCGGTGGCCACGTCGAGGACCCTCTCCCCCGCGCGCAGGTCCACCGCCTCGCAGAGCAGCTCGCCCATGATGACGAGCGGGTTGCCGATCTTGGCGTAGTCGCCGGAGGTCCAGATCCTCCGCTGGCGCTCCTTTATCGCGTTCACGCCGGGCTCCGGCGATTGTGTCTCCATACTGCCCTTCCTTCCGTCGCGCTCCGCACCGGAGCCGTTGCGCCTACCGTAACAGACGCCCGGGAGCGAAGGCATCGCCCGGATGGGTCTCCCAAATGGGGGACCTCGCCTCCGCCCCCGGCATCCTCGGACGCCCTACTTGTCGTAGGCCCCCTGCTCCACTATGGCCTGGACCTGCTCGTCACTGAGGTTCATCTCCGGATGGTCCCGGTCCACGTGCTCCCGCGCCCGCTCGAAGAGTTCCCGGTCGTCGCCCGCCTCCAGGTGGCGGCCGCACTCGCAGTCGAGTGCTCTCACGCTGCTCTCACCTCCCTCCTTCGATCCTGGTCGGGGCGCCACGCGCGGCGCCTCCCTCCTACGGCTGCTCGGGTAG
>JBFLXF010000274.1:0-4351 GCA_040757515.1 Actinomycetota bacterium | reverse complement strand
GGTGCTCGGCTCGAAGGGTGGGGTTGCTCCAGAGAAGATCCTGGACGTCCTCGGCGGCGGGCTGGCCGCCAACAAGGTCATGGAGGTCAAGCGCCAGAAGTTCCTCTCCCACACCTTCGAGCCGGGCTTCCGCTCCGAGCTGCACCACAAGGACCTGGGGATAGCGCTGGCCGCCGGCCGCGAGTACGGCGTGGCTCTGCCGGTAACGGCCATAGTGGACCAGATGCTGCTGACGATGAAGAAGAAGGGCTGGGGCGGAGAGGATCATTCGGCGCTCCTGAGGGTTATCGAGGACCTCTCCCAGCACGAGGCGCGCTGATCGGCCGGGGGAAGGAGGAGACGAGCGTGGCGGCGATGAACGTCATGGACGCGGTGGTGAGGGTGTTGGAGGACGAAGGCGTCGAGGTCGTCTTCGGGGTGCCGGGGGCGGCGATACTGCCGCTCTACAAGGCTCTGAGCAAGTCTTCGCAGATAAGGCACTACTCCGTGAGACACGAGGAGGGCGGGACCCACGCCGCCGACGGGTATGCGCGGGTCACGGGCAAGGTCGGGGTCAACATCGGAACCTCGGGGCCGGCGGGGACGAACATGATCACGGGCCTCTACACCTGCATGGCCGACTCGATACCCATGATCTGCATTACCGGCCAGGCCTCGACCACGGTCCTGCACAAGGAGGCCTTCCAGGCCGTAGACATCGTGGAGATCGCCAAACCGGTGACGAAGTGGGCGGTGCAGGTCAAGGAGCCGGGCCAGCTCACCTGGACCTTCCGCGAGGCGTTCAGGATCGCTCGCGAGGGCCGACCCGGTCCGGTCCTCATCGACCTCCCGCTCGACATCCAGAAAGCCGAGATAGAGATAGACTTCGATCCCGCCCGCGGCGGGCCCCTGCGCTTCGAGAAGCCCGCGCCGAACCCGAACGCCATCCGGGAGGTCCTGGAGATGATCCTGGAGGCAGAGCGTCCCGTCCTGATGCCCGGCGGCGGGGTCATCATCGCCGACGCCGCCGGGGAGCTGGTGGAGCTCGCCGAGTACCTGCAGGTGCCGGTAAGCCCGACGTACATGGGCAAGGGGGCCATCCCGGAAGATCATCCCCTTTACATGGGCATCGTCGGCCTCCAGACCAACCAGCGCTACGCCAACGCGCTCTTTCTGGAGAGCGACCTGGTCGTGGGCATCGGCAACCGTTGGGCCGAGCGTCACACCGGCGACCTCGACGTATACCGGGGCGAGAGGAAGTTCGTCCACATAGACATAGATCCGCGCCAGATCAGCCGCGTCTTCCGGCCCGATCTCGGAATCGTCTCCGATGCCGGGCTCGCCTTGCGGGCCATGCTCGACGCCGCCCGCGAGATGACCCCGCCCCGGGAGCCCGGGGAGTGGGTCGAGCGGGTTGACGAGCTGCGCTCCACGCTTCTCAGGAAGATGGACTTCGACGACGTGCCCGTCAAGCCGCAGAGGGTCTATAAGGAGCTCAACGAGTACTTCGACGGGGATGAGATCGTGGTTACCGCCATCGGGCTCTACCAGATCTTCTCCGGACAGTTCCAGAAGACCTACAAGCCGCGCCACTACCTCTGCTGCGGGCAGGCTGGACCTTTAGGCTGGGAGGTGCCGGCGTGCATCGGGGCGAAGCTCGGCAGGCCCGAGAAGCTCGTGGTGGGGGTCGTCGGCGACTACTCCTTCCAGTTCCTTATGGAGGAGATAGCCGTCGCCGTGCAGTACGGTATCCCCTACGTCCTCGTCATGCTCAACAACGCCTACATGGGCCTCATAAGGCAGGGCGAGCTGAGCTACGATATGAACTTCGCGGTGGATATCGGCTACGATGGTCCCGACAGCGACTACGGGATAGACAATGTGGCGGTGATGGAAGCTATGGGAGCCATAGGACGCCGGGTGAGGCGGCCTGAGGATATACAGGAGGCCCTCGACTGGGCGGTGCGAGAGAGCGAGAGGCGGCGCGTCCCGGCGCTCGTGGAGATCATGTGCGAGCGCGACACGAACGCCGCGATGGGCCTCTCGATAGACAGGATCAACGAGTACGAGCCGATCCTCGATGGCGTCAAGGAGAGCGCCGGGCACATCGTCGGCGGCGTGCCGGAGAGGGATTGACCGCTTGAGGGAGGATCTCCGGCGAATCCTCGACGCGGGACTCGCCGCCGCCGACCCGGCCGAGGCCGTGCGCCGCCACCTGCGCGTGGAGAACGGAGGGGTCCTCGCCGGAGACGCCTCCTTTAAGCCCCGGCGCGTCTTCGTGCTCGCCGCGGGTAAGGCCGCGGGCGCGATGGCGCGGGCTGCGGAGGAGGTGCTCGGAGACCGCATCGCAGGCGGCCTGGTCGTCACCAAGCACGGCCACGAGGCCGCCTCCGAGCGGCTCGATGTCCTCTTCGCCGCACACCCCGAGCCCGACGAGAGCAGCGTCGAGGCGGCCCGGAGGGCGGAGGAGCTCGCGCGCTCGCTCGGAGAGGACGACCTCCTCCTCGCCCTCATCAGCGGCGGCGCCTCCGCCCTTCTGGCCGACCCAACCCCGCCGGTGGGGATCGCGGACCTCAAGAGCCTGACCGGGGATCTTCTGAGGAGCGGCGCCTCGATAGGCGAGATCAACGCCATAAGAAAGCACATCTCCGTTCTGAAGGGCGGCGGACTCGTCCGCCTCGCCGCCCCCGCGCAGACGCTCGCGCTCCTGCTCTCCGACGTGGTGGGCGACGACCTCTCCTCCATCGCGAGCGGGCTCACCGCCCCTGACACAACGACGCTCGACGACGTGCGCGCGATAGTGGACCGCTACTCCCTCTCGCTGCCGGACAGCGTCAGAAAGCACCTCGAAGGCGTCCCCGAGACGCCCAAGCCCGGTGACGAGGTCTTCGAGAGGGTCGTCAACGTTCTTGTCGGGGGCGCGCGCCCGACAGCGGAGGCGGCGGCTGAAGCGGCGCGCGAGGCCGGATATGAGCCGCTGCTGCTCTCCACGTTCATCACGGGAGAGGCTCGCGCGGTCGCGGGGTTCCACGCTGCGGTCGTGCGTGAGGTCCTGGAGAGCGGAAACCCGCTCGCTCCTCCGTGCGCCCTGGTCACGGGCGGCGAGGCCACCGTCGTGGTGCGCGGGGAGGGCAGGGGCGGGCCGAACGGGGAGTTCTCGCTCGCCCTGGCGCTCGAGCTGGAGGGCGTCGAGGGATGGGCAGCCTTCGCCGTGGACACCGACGGCAACGACGGCCCCACCGAGGCCGCGGGTGGGATCGTCGACGGCCGGACCGCCGGACGGATAAGGGAAGGCGGTGTGGAGCCTCTGTGGGCGCTTGAAGAGAACGACGCCCACGCGGCCCTGGAGGCCGGCGGTGCGCTGCTCTTCACCGGTCCTACAGGCACCAACGTAAACGACCTGCGCGTGGTGCTCGTCGCCGGTGGGCGAGGATCCGCGGGCGGCACCCCTTGAGCACAGGCTCCCGCGAGCGCGGTCCACACGTTTGTCGAAGGAGGGAGCGATGGCCTATCCAGGAGTAACGCTCGAGCTTCCCGGCTGGATGGAGGAGTTTTTCGCGGACGGGCTCGACCGGGTCTACCCGACGGAGAAGGAACGGATGCGGCTGGCGATCGAGCTCTCCCGGCTGAACGTCGAGCACGGCACCGGCGGGCCGTTCGGGGCGGGCGTCTTCGATCTGGAGACGGGGCGCCTGATCGCTCCGGGCGTTAACCTCGTGACCGCCTCCGGACTCTCGATCGCTCACGCGGAGATAGTGGCGATCATGGTCGCCCAGCGGGTCTCTGGCGGCTTCGACCTCGGCGGACCGGGCCGTCCGCCGTGCGAGCTGGTGGCGAGTACGGAGCCCTGCATCCAGTGCTTCGGCGCGACGACGTGGTCGGGCGTCAGGCGGCTGGTCTGCGGCGCCCGCGACGAGGACGCTCGCGCCATCGGCTTCGACGAGGGGCCGAAGCTCCCCGACTGGGTGGAGGCGCTGGAGCGTCTCGGCATCGCGGTGGCGCGGGATGTCTGCCGCGAGGAGGCCGCGGCGGTGCTCGGACTCTACGCCGAGGACGGTGGACGCATCTACAACGCTCGCCAGGGGAGCTGACCCTTGACGCCACGGTCCCGGAGGTCTTAAGTTGTCGCGCGGCCGCAACGGCCGGGACGGTACACCCCTTCGAGAGAGGTGGTCCACGCGATGACGTTCGAGGCGGGAGAGGTCCTCGTCTCCGCCGGGGAGATAGAGGCCAGGGTGCGCGAACTCGGCGGGCGCATCACAAGGGACTATGAGGGTGAGAGCCTCCTGCTCGTCGGTATCCTCCGTGGAGCCTTCGTAGTCCTCGCCGACCTGATGCGCCACATAGACCTCCCATGCGAGGTGGACTTCAT
>JBFLXF010000273.1:0-4376 GCA_040757515.1 Actinomycetota bacterium | reverse complement strand
AAGCAAATCTTTGATCTTTCGCCATTGAGTTTTCGTTAGTTCGTAGCGTGCGGGCATATCTCCACCTCGGTCGTTGGCTTGCCCTCCGAGTGAAGCAGACATTTGCCTATATGTCGATTCGCCCTAGGTGATGAATCCGGAGGTTCTTCGAGTAATTGAGACGGTGAAACGTCCAGAGCCCGCGCCAACCGGTGGATCATCCTCAGCGTGGGGTTCCGTTCGCCGCGCTCGATACCGCCGATGTAGGCGCGATGGATCCCCGCCCTACCCGCCAATTCTTCCTGCGAGTAGCCAGCCCTCCTGCGATACATGCGTACCACTGAGCCAAACGCCGAACATTCTCGATCCCTCATGTTCACGACGAGAACGATAGATTATGATACTTGAAAGTCTACAGAGTATGAGTATCGTGTAGTCGTATGGCAGAGTATAGAGCGAACCCGTTCGTAAAATGGGCGGGGGGAAACAGGGGATAGCCTGCCGGCTGGTCGAGTTGTTCCCTCCTGACTTTGAGCGTTACTTCGAGCCGTTTGTGGGTGGGGGGAGCGTACTGTTCACTCTAAGGCCCCGGAGCGCCGTAATCGGCGATGCGAATGATTGGTTGATCGACACTTACCGGGCTATCCGTGAGGATCAAGCCCGGGTTGCGGAGATACTCGACGGCCTCAAGAACACCCGAGAAGAGTATATGAAGATCAGGGAGATCTTGCCCGAAAGTCTGCCGCTCTTTAGGCGTGCGGCCCACTTCATCTATCTCAACAAGACATGCTTCCGCGGGCTGTTCCGCGTGAATCGGTCGGGCCGGTTCAACGTGCCATATGGGCAATACGACCGGCGCTACTACGATCCGGAGAACCTGCGGGCGGCAGCAGAAGCTCTAAAGGGTACCGAGATACGCAAAGGCGATTTCGAATTGTGCTTGTATGACGTAACCGAGAGGGATTTCGTGTACCTGGACCCACCATACTACAAACTCGGCGGATACTCAGACTTCAACCGTTACACCAAGGATCAATTCAGGGAACACGATCATTTCAGACTCGCCTCCCTCTGCCGGGAGCTGGATCTACGCGGAGTACGCTGGGCGGTTAGCAACAGTGAGACACCCTTTATCCGCAAACTGTTTGAGGGCTATCACGCAACTGTCATCGATAATCGCAGGGAGATAAACCTGAACTCCAGGAATCGAAGCGTCAACGAGTTACTTATTACGAATTACCTTCCGAGATCGCAGCCGATACAGGAGACACTGTTCGACTTACCGGTTTTGGGGCGAGAAAGCCCCCCGCTTTAGCGAAGAGGATGAATCGTCTACATGTTCGTCAACGCACTCCGTCTCTCGCGGTCAGTCAACTCGTCTACAGGTTCAAGGGCTACACGTCGCGGATACTTCGCAAAGAGTTCCCAAACCTCCGCAAGAGCCTGTCATCTTGCCACGGTAAGCACGACTCGCTGAAATGAGAATCCCGCCGCTTTAGCGGATGGGAGTGTCAATGTACGCATACACGAGAAATTTTGTCACGTCTGTCTTGACACTTGTCATGTTCCGCATTACACTACGGTCATGATAAAGAGCTTCAGAGACAAAGAGACACAGAAGCTCTTTATGGGGCGCAAGTCCAAGGCGGTGTCCGGGCAAGCGGTGCGCAGGGCGCAACGGAAGTTGGCGCAGCTTGATCAGGTGGAGAGCGTGGAAGAGCTGAGGATTCCGCCCGGGAACCGGCTGCACAAGCTGACCGGGGACAGGGAAGGGCAGTGGGCAATAAGCATCAACGACCAGTACCGGATCTGCTTCCACTTTGAGAACGGTAACGCCTACGAGGTGGAGGCCACGGATTATCACTAGAGAGGAGAGACTGTGGGAGACTGGAGCAAGGAGATAGAGAAGGAGCCGCGGGCCTACCCGCCGGTGCATCCCGGCGAGATGCTACGCGAGGAGTGGCTGGCACCGCTGGGGATGAACGCCAACCAGCTCGCAAAGGCTCTCGGAGTGCCTCGCCAGAGCATCTACGAGATCGTAAACGAGAAGCGCGGGATCTCCGCCGAAATGGCCTTGAGATTGGCCCGCTGGTCCGGGATGAGCCCGCGCTTCTGGCTGGGCTTACAGGAGCGCTACGACCTGGAGGTTGCCGAAGACCGGGAGGGAGAGCGGATAGAGCGTGAGGTTAAGCCGCTCGCGCCAGCCGCTCTAGCGAGATCTAGCTCGGGCCGGAGCATCACGCTGGGCGGCCGGTGAGATATCCCGCCGCTTTAGCGGATGGGAGTGTCAAGCAAGAGATCACCCGTACCCGCGACGAATCCCGCAGACGGATAAGCGCAAGCCGCCCAAACTGCACATAGCTGTTCGCTTAAGCGATACGAGGATAACGGCCTCCACAGATAGAGGTTGTTGGGGGTGCTACAATTTTTCGTGCGCCTCTAAAGGCTTTGTGCGTAGCTCGGGGGCGCGGTCTCGAACGATCAACGCATGTTTAACGAAGAGCATTCGAGGGCGGAGTGATGGCGAAGCCGGTCGGTTCTGGCGTAGGGCGAGGGTCCCCGTCTACGCAGATTGGGACCGGTGGCGTCGCGCTCTCGGAGAGGGGCAAGGAGGAGGCGGCTGATGGCGCATAACATAGACGTTCTGGATGAAATCTGCTCGAAGAGGCGCGGGGTCAACCCGGAGGTGCTGAGACACACGGTTTCGCTCGCCGTTGAGATCGCGCGCGAGGGACGGGAGGGGCGCAAGATCGGAACCCTATTTGTCGTCGGCGACTCGGGGGAGGTGATGAAGCACTCGCGGCCCATGATCCTGGACCCCCTTCAGGGCCATCCCGACGAGGTCAAGCGCGTAGACGACCCGAACGCCCGCGAGACGATAAAGGAACTCGCTCAGTTGGACGGCGCGTTTATCGTCTCTAATGCGGGCGTCGTCCTCTCCGCCGCCCGTTACATAGACGCCTCCTCCGGGCGGTTGAGCATACCTCTGGGGCTGGGTAGCCGACACATGGCGGCTGCCTCCGTCTCGGCCTACACCGACGCCGTAGCGGTGGTCGTCTCAGAGAGCTCGATGGTCAGGATGTTCGACGACGGGGAGCTTGTCTCAGAGATCATCCCCGAGATCTGGATGCTCGACGGCTACCGCTCGAAGCTAGGCGGACAGATCCGCACCGAGTCCGACGAGCAGCTCACCGTCCTCAGCCGCGCGGAGTGACCGGCCCCGAAGAGATCCTGAAGTTCTGGTTCGGGCGCGAGGACGAGAGCGGCCACGGCGAGTTCCGGCGGGCGTGGTTCGAGAAGGACCCGGTCTTCGACGAGGAGATACGGAGCCGCTTCGTCACCCTCCATGAGATGGCCGCCCGCGGCGAGCTCGACGGCTGGAAGGAGGAGCCGCGGAGCTGCCTGGCCCTGATCCTGCTCCTCGACCAGTTCCCCCGCAACATGTTCCGCGCCACCGCACGGGCGTTCGCCACGGACGCGAAGGCCCGCGAGGCGGCGGACCACGCCGTAAGGTCAGGCTTCGACCGGAAGCTCTCCCCCGTCGAGCGCCTGTTCGTCTACCTGCCCTTCGAGCACGGCGAGAGCCTGGAGGACCAGCGCCGGTCGGTGGGGCTGTTCCGGGAGCTGGCCGAGGAGACGGGCTCGGAGGAGCTATTGGGTTATGCAGAGCGGCATGAGAAGATCATCGAGCGCTTCGGGCGCTTCCCGCACCGCAACGAGGCCCTGGGACGCGAGACGACGGAGGAAGAAGCGGAGTTCCTTACCACGCCCGGATCGTCGTTCTGACGTGAGGAGGTAACGCCTTGTCCTACGCGGCCCGGCCGCCCTGCGACGAGGGGATCATCCGCGGCAGGAAGGGCGACGCGCCGTGCCCGCGCGCGTCGGGACCGTGGGTCTTGGCCGCCACCATCATCGCCTCCGGCATGGGGTTCATGGACGGCACCATCGTCAACGTCGCGCTTCCGGAGATACAGGAGACGCTCGGGGCCTCGGCGGTGGACGCCCTCTGGATCGTGGAGTCCTACGCCCTGATGCTCGCCGCCCTCATCCTCGTCGGCGGCTCTCTGGGCGACCACTACGGGAGGCGGCGCGTCTTCGTGGCGGGCGTCGCGCTCTTTACGCTGGCCTCGGTCTGGTGCGGGCTCGCGCCGAATCCCGCGCAGCTCATCGCCGCTCGCACCGTGCAGGGCATCGGCGGCGCGTTGATGATCCCAGGGTCTTTAGCGATCATTAGCGCCTCTTTCTCCGAGGAGGACCGCGGCAAGGCCATCGGCACCTGGTCGGGGTTCTCGGGGGTGACGGCGGCCATCGGGCCGGTCCTGGGCGGCTTCCTGATAGACAACGTCTCGTGGCGGGCGGCGTTCCTGATCAACATCCCCCTTGCGGCCATCGTCCTC
>JBFLXF010000272.1:0-4394 GCA_040757515.1 Actinomycetota bacterium | reverse complement strand
CACGCCATAGAACAGGGCGTACGCCCCATCACCGCCTTCCAGATGGCGACCCTGAACACCGCCGAGCGCTTCGGCGTCTGGCGGGACGTCGGGAGCATCACCCCCGGTCGCTGCGCCGACATCATCCTCCTCGACGGCAACCTCGCCGATGTCGATGTCTCCCTCACTATAGCCGCGGGCCGGGTCGTCGCCGAGGACGGCCGCATGGTCGTGGATCTTCCCGCCTTCGAGTACCCGGAGTTCGCCCTGAACACCGTGAGGCTCCGGGCTCCCATCTCCGAGGCGACCTTCGACGTCCCCGCGCCCGTCGAGAGCGGAACGGTGCGGGCGAGGACGATCCGGGTCGTCGAGAACCACGTCGAGACGAGAGAGGAGTGGGCCGAACTGCCGGTGCAGAGCGGTCTCGTCCGCCTCGACCCGGGGAAGGACGTCGCGAAGATCTCCGTCATCGAGCGCCACGGCAGGACCGGCGAACATCTGACCGGCTTCGTGAGCGGCCTCGGCTTCGATCGGCCCTGCGCTTTAGCTACCACCGTCGCCCACGACTCCCACAACCTGATGGTGATGGGCAGCTCGGAGGAGATGATGGCCCGCGCCGCCCGCGCCGTCGCCGATGAGGGCGGCGGTATCGCCGTCGCCACCGCCAGAGGGCTCACCCTCCTGCCGCTCCCCGTCGCCGGCCTGATGTCCCCAGAGCCCTACGAGGAGGTCGCCGAGCGCTCCCGCGCGATAGGCAGGGCCCTATTCGGGGCCGGTTGCCGCCTGAACTACGCCTTCATGACGCTCTCCTTGCTCGCCCTCGTCGTGCTGCCCGAGCTGCACGTCTCGGAGAAGGGGCTCGTCAGGGTCGGCGAAGAGGGTTTCGGGTTCGTCGAACTGATCGAGAACCCCCAAAGTAAGGATGTAGCCCGCGCTTGACACCCTCGCTCAGATGCCTGTATAATCCGCTGATCAAAAATACCAATCCGCAATGCGGAACATAGGGGAAGAGGAGAAGGCGCGCTGCCTGCGATCATCTGGCCTGTCTCTCCGGTGGGGAGGAGGCGCGTGAGGGGGCGATCACCTGGCCGCATCCCCGGCGTAACGTTGTAGAGCGTCGAGGAGGTAATGGTGGAGTTTCTCCAACCGGCTACCTGGCGGGAGGCATTGGAGGTCAAGGCCGCTCGTCCCGATGCGGTGCCCATCTTCGGCGGCACCGACGTGATGGTGGAGTTGAACTTCGACCGCGCCCGCCCGCCCGCTGTCATGGACCTGACTCGCGTCCAGGAGCTGCGCGAGTGGGGGGAGGAGGACGGCAGGCTGCGGGTTGGAGCGGGGGTCACCTACAGCCGCATCATCGCCGAGCTTAGGGAGAGGCTGCCGGGGCTTGCGATGGCCTCCCGGACGGTGGGCTCTCCCCAGATCCGCAACCGGGGGACCGTCGGGGGGAACCTGGGGACTGCCTCCCCGGCGGGTGACGGTCTGCCGCCGCTGTACGCCTCCGGTGCGGAGGTGGAGGTGGCTTCGGTTGACGGGAGCCGGCGGGTGCCCGTGGAGGAGTTCATCACGGGACCCAAGAGGAATGCGTTGCGCGCGGACGAGCTGATCGCGGCCTTCCACATACCGGAGGCCGAAGGGCCGCAACAGTACGCCAAGATCGGGACGCGCAACGCGATGGTCATAGCGGTGTGCGCCTTCGGGCTGGCGTTGCACCCGGAGAGCAGGAGGGTTGGGACCTGCATCGGCTCGGCGGGTCCGACGCCGTTGAGGGCCGGTGAAGCCGAGGAGTTTATCGGGGGAGTTCTCGAAGAGGGAGACCTGTGGAACTCTCGCGGTGAGATCGGAGAGGCGGCCCTCAGACGGTTCGGGGATCTGGTCGAGATGGCCGCGCGTCCGATCACGGACGTGCGCGGCACCGCCGACTACCGGCGGCATGCGGTCGGCGTGCTGGCGCGCCGGACGCTTAAATGGGCCTGGGACGAATACCGGAGCGGGAGGTAACGATGCGTCTCAACCTGACCGTAAACGGCGAGAAGCGTGAGGCCGATGGCGTCTGGGAGGGAGAGAGCCTCCTGTACGTCCTGCGCGAGCGGCTCGGGCTGCCCGGCTCCAAGAACGCCTGCGAGCAGGGCGAGTGCGGCTCCTGCTCGGTCTACCTCGACGGGGTGCTCGTCTGCTCCTGCCTGGTGCTGGCCGGGCAGGCCGAGGGCGGCGAGGTCGTCACCGTTGAGGGCATAGCGGAGGGCGAGGAACTGCACCCGGTGCAGGAGGCGTTCGTGGAGGCCGGCGGCGTACAGTGCGGCTTCTGCACGCCGGGCTTCGTCGTGGCGACGCACGACCTGCTGCGCCGCAACCCGGAGCCGAGCGACGCGGAGATAAGGGAGGCTTTGGCGGGCAACCTGTGCCGCTGCACGGGTTACGAGAAGATCCTGGACGCCGTGAGGCTCGCCTCGGCGAGGATGACGCGGTGAGCCCCGCGCGCCTCGTCGTCGAAGGCTGCGCGGTCGCGACCGTGAACGCCGCCGGGACGGAGCATGCCTCCGGCCACGTCGTCGTCGAGGGAAACCGCATCGCCGCCGTGGGAGAGGGGGCGGCGCCGGAGGAGTACGTCCGAGATGCCCGCAGGATAGACGGCAGTGGTTGTCTGGCGACGCCGGGGCTCGTGAACTGCCACCACCACCTCTATCAGTGGGCGACGCGCGGGATGGCGCAGGAGGCCACGCTCTTCGAGTGGCTCGTGGAGCTCTACCCCATCTGGACGCTCATAGACGAGGAGATAGAGCGTGCCGCTGCCCGCGCGGGGCTCGCCGCCCTCGCCCTCTCCGGCTGTTCGTCCTCGATGGACCACCACTACGTCTTCCCGCGCGGGGCCGGTGACCTCTTGGCGGCGGAGGTCGAGGCGGCGCGGGAGGTGGGGCTGCGCTTCCACCCGAGCCGGGGCTCGATGGATCTGGGGAGGTCGCGCGGGGGCCTGCCGCCTGATGAGGTCGTCGAGGACCGGGAGGAGATCCTGGCCTCGAGCGAGGCCGCCATAGACCGCTACCACGACCCCGCGCCGGACTCGATGCTCCGGGTCGCTCTCGCTCCGTGCTCGCCGTTCTCCGTGACGCGCGAGCTGATGCTGGAGGCGGCGGAGCTTGCGCGGCGGCGGGGCGTGAGGCTGCACACGCACCTCGCCGAGACGCGGGACGAGGAGGAGTTCTGCCGGGAGCGGTTCGGCGTGAGGCCCGTGGAGTATCTGGAAGACCTCGGATGGCTCGGCGACGACGTCTGGCTCGCCCACTGCGTCCAACTGAGCGGCGAGGAGGTCCGGCGCTTCGGCGAGACAGAAACCGGCGTCGCCCACTGTCCATCCTCCAACGGAAGGCTGGGCGCGGGCATAGCGCCCGTGGCCGCCCTCGTCGGTGCCGGGGCACCGGTGGGGCTCGGCGTGGATGGGGCGGCCTCGAACGAGGCTGGTGAGCTCGCGGGCGAGATGCGGCAGGCCCTGCTGGCGGCGCGCTTCGCCGGGGGATCGAAGGCGCTCACAGCGCGGCAGGCGCTGGAACTGGCGACTGTGCACGGGGCGCGGTGTCTGGGGAGGGAGAGCGAGA
The DNA here is from genome assembly GCA_040757515.1 of Actinomycetota bacterium. Taxonomy (GTDB): domain Bacteria; phylum Actinomycetota; class Rubrobacteria; order Rubrobacterales; family Rubrobacteraceae; genus JBFLXF01. Next base: position 822 of record JBFLXF010000272.1, on the reverse strand, counting down.
CCGGCTCCCTCGAGCCCGGCAAGCTCGCCGACGTCGCCCTGTGGCGTCTCGACGACGTGTGGCACGCCGGTATCGAGGATCCCGTCGCCGCCCTCGTCCTCGGCCGTGCGCCGCAGGTGGAGATGCTGCTGGTGAACGGCGAGCCCGTAGTCGAGGGCGGGGAGCTGGTCACGGCGGACGAGGCGGAGATCGCCGCGGACCTCGAAGCGGCGAGCAGGAGGCTCGTGGGGAAAGCCGGTCAGTCCGTCGGGGGCTGATCGCTCGAAAGGAGGCGATTTATGATTACCGGACAGACGGCTCCGACCACTCCGACCCGCGAGAGGCCGCGGGCCCCGGTGCAGACGCCGGGCAGGGTAGGGGAGCACACGGTACGGGTGGACGGCGTGCCCAAAGTGACGGGCGAGTTCGAGTATTCCTCGGACCTCTGGATGGACGGGATGCTCTACGGGGCGACGCTCAGGAGTCCTCATCCGCACGCCAACATCTGGGAGACAGATACCTCCGAGGCCGAGGCGATGCCGGGGGTCTACGCCGTCCTGACGCACAGAGACGTGCCGGGGCGCAAGGTCTACGGGATGGAGGTCCCGGACCAGCCGGTGCTCGCGTGGGAGAGGGTGCGCTACCAGGGGGAGCCGGTCGCCCTCGTCGCCGCGGATCATCCCGAGACGGCGCGCCGGGCGCTGGAGAGGATCCGGGTCGAGTACGAGGTCCTCGACCCCCTCGTGGACGCCGAGGAGGCGCTGCGCGAGGACGCGCCCAAACTCCACCTCTCCGGGAACCTGCTGCGGCACGTCCGCATCCGGCACGGCGACGTGCCGGGCG
>JBFLXF010000271.1:0-4408 GCA_040757515.1 Actinomycetota bacterium | reverse complement strand
GGTCGGGGTGGTGCGCCGCGCTCTGGACCTCTCCGGCGAGCGACCGCTGCTGAAGACCCGTTCGGTGGAGGTGCGTATCGAGGACGTGGGTGAGGAGCGATCCGCCACGACCCTGACCGCCGACCTCTCCAGCCAGCGTGCCGAGTACCTCTCGCTGGGCGGTATCCTGGGCGCGACACTCGCCGTCCTCTTCGTGCTGGCCGGGGTGCAGAGCCCGCTCTTCTTGCTCGGCGTCCTACCGGCGCTCGCCGTCCCCGTATTCGGCTTCAAGCTGGCCTACATGAAGGCGTGCGCCGAGGTCCGGCGGGCACTCGACGCCGTTGTGGACGTCGCCGAGAGGGGACCGGTGCGCGAGGAGAGGTCACGTGACCGCGGTGGACTGAAGCCCGGACAGATTCGGGGGCTCAAGCCCATCCCGCGCTTCTCCCCGCAGCAGCGGGACGAGGAGTAGCCGGAGCGCGGCGCGGGTTGGGCTCGCTACCCCTCATTCCCGCCGCCGGCTTGCAGGTGGTCCCGGGCGTACGCCGTCAGGATCTCCTCGGTCGAGACTCCTTCGAGGTTGAGGAAGGTCGTTCCGATCCTGGCGGCCAACTCCTCGATCGCGCCGTGTAGCATGAGTGCTCGCAGCCTCGTCTCCGGGAGCATCTCGCGCTCTCCTGCGAGGCGCGCCGAGAGGCGGAGCAGGTACGGGAGCGCCACGGGGAGCGAGTTGGGCTCCTCGCCGTTGTGGAAGTAATAGGTGACCGGGAACTGTACCAGGTCTCCCTCGATGGAGACCAGACGCGAGGCTAGCTCCTCGAGCGTTCGCGTCAGGCTCCGGGGGTCCGTCTCCTCGACCGGGACGAGCCTCTTAGCGGACTCCTGCCGGAGAGTGATCTCCCGCGCCAGCGAGCGGCGCCTGGAGAGCACGGGATAGATGGAGAGCACCCACGAGATGGCCGCCGTCAGGAGTCCGAAGCCGACGAGGGCCTGCATCGGGGCCAGAATCCGCAGCCAGCCGATTGTGGGAGTTATGTCGCCGTAGCCGAGCGTCGTCAGCGTGACCGCCGATACGTAGAGAGCGTCGATAAATCCGCCGTTCGCGGAAGGATCCAGCCCCGTAGACAGGAGAAACTTCCCGGGAAGGCGTGGCCAGTAGATCAGGGCCCACCCCCCGATCAGCAGCGTGGTCCAGCCGGCGATCACCGCGATGAGTATCGACGGTCCGGCCATCTCCAGCGCGGAGGGGCGAAGCCTGGCGATGTGCCTGTAGGTTCGCCACACCAGGCTCATGAGCGACCGGCTCAATACCCCGCCGCCGCTCGGCCGGAACAGCTCCTGGAAGATGTCGCGCAGGGCGGCGACTATCATGGCCGCGCCCAGCAGCGTAACGAAAACGTCCAGCGGATCCTCTCTTCTGTCGCCTTGACCCGCTTTGTACCGTATTCGCGAAACGTTCGCCGAGCCGCTTCGTCTCCAGACGGTCACTGACAGAGCTTCGCCGACGCCTTACCATAGAGGCGTGCCCCTTGAGGTCTTAAAGGAAGTATTCGGCTTCGACTCGTTCCGCCCGGGGCAGGAGGAGGTCATCCGCGCCGTACTCTCCGGGCGGGACACTCTGGCGGTGATGCCGACCGGCGGCGGCAAGAGCCTCTGCTACCAAGTCCCGGCGCTCATGCAGCAGAGCCTGACGGTGATCGTCTCTCCTCTCATCTCCCTGATGAAGGACCAGGTGGACTCCCTGATTCAGAGCTCCGTCGCGGGCGCTGCCACCCTCCACTCCGGGCTCTCCCCCGAGGAGCGGTGGGAGGTGGAACGGCGGGTAAGGACCGGGGAGATAAAGATGCTCTACGTCGCCCCCGAGCGCTTGCGCTCTCTGGAGTTCGTGCTCGCCTTGCGACGCGCGGGTGTCGGGCTCTTTGTGGTGGACGAGGCGCACTGCATCAGCGAGTGGGGCCACAACTTCCGCCCGGACTACCTCTTCTTGCCGCGCGCCGTGAGGGACCTCGGCAACCCGCCCGTCCTCGCCCTGACGGCGACGGCCACGCCGCGGGTACGGCGGGACATCCTGCGCTCTCTGGCGATGCGCTCGCCGGAGGTAGTGGTCACGAGCTTCAACCGTCCGAACCTCACCTACCGGGTAGTCGAGGCGAAGAAGAAGGAGAGCAAGCTGCCCCTGATCCTGGATGTGATCCGTCGCAGCCCGTCGCCCGGGATCATCTACGCGACGACCCGCAGGGAGTGCGAGGAACTGGCCGCGAGCCTGCGCCGCAGCGGGGTCCGGGCGGCGGCCTACCACGCTGGGATGGGTTCTCGAGAGCGCTCCGAGATCCAGGAGCGCTTCATGACCGACGAGCTGCCCGTCGTCGTTGCGACCGTTGCCTTCGGGATGGGGGTGGACAAGCCGAACGTGCGCTTTGTGGTCCACTCTAGCGTCCCGGCGAGCATCCCCGCCTACATTCAGGAGTCCGGGCGCGCGGGCCGCGACGGCGAGCCGAGCGAGTGCGTCCTGATCTACCGCGGCGCCGACCTCGGTCGCCGCAAGCGCTTGGTGGCTCTCGGCGCCTCGGGCGAGGGAGAGGTCGTCTCCTTTTTTCGGGCGCTCTCGGCCGCGGAGAGAGGAGGGAGGATCAACGCGCCTTTCGCCTCTCTGGCGACGCTCGGCGGTGTCGAGCCGGAGGCCGCCGGGATCGTGCTGCGCAGCCTGGAAGAGGCGGGCCTCGTCTCGCGGGGATACGACCTCTGGGCGGAGGTAGAGGTATGCCGCCTGGAGGAAGAGGTCGGCGATCTCGGCGACGCCGTCTCGGCTGTGCATGCGTCGCTGCCGGGAGAAGGCACGATCGGGCTGCCCGAACTGGCGCGGCAGGCCGGGGTGCGTCCGGCGGTAGCTCAGACCGCCGTCTACAGGATGATGCTGGATGGAGTCGCGGAGGTCATCCCGCGCGGGGCACTGGTGGATGTGAAGCTGCGTGAGATCGCTCTTGAGGCGGAGAGCCGGCGTGGCATCGCCGCCAGGCTCCGGCGCCACGCTTCACTGGCTTACGCTCAGATAGAGGATGTAGAGCGCTACGCGAAGCTGACCACCTGCCGTCGGGAGCACCTACTGCGCCACTTCGGTGACGGAGAAGAGGTCGCGCCCTGCGGCGGCTGCGACGTCTGCCTGGGAGAGACGCCGCAGCGGACCGCAATCGGGACCCCGGCTCTCGTGGCCGGGAGGGGAGATCCGGCACCTGATGGCCCGGAGGAGAGCGGGGAGGCGGACCCGGTGCTCTTCGAGCGGCTGCGGAGCTGGCGCGGAGAGCAGGCACGCAGGCAGCAGGTGCCTGCGTACGTGATTCTGCACAACTCGCACCTGGAGGAGATCGCCGCCCGCAGGCCGCGCACCATCCATGAGCTGGGCCAGATCAGGGGCGTCGGCCTTCGTCGCGCCGCCCGCTACGGCGAGGAGATCCTCGCGCTCGTAAACGGGGAGCCTTCCCCCGCGCCGGACGGCACGGCCGACCGCGGATACCGCGCTCACCTGGAGGCCGCAGAGCGCCTTATGCGCGAGGGACGCGGAGCCGACGCCGTCCCGGAGTTGGTCCGGGCCATGGATACCGGCGGGGAGGAGGCGCGGCGTGCGGTGAGCGAGATGTTGAGGCTGGACGATGGGTCATGACGGAGTCTGAAGCCCACAAGGAGAGGAGAAGTATGAGGCTAAGCGGGAAGAAGATAGCGGTCCTCGTCGCCGAAGGGTTTGAGGATCTGGAGTACTGGGTGACGGTGATGCGGCTCCGGGAGGAGGGGGCCGAGGTCGTCTCCGTGGGGCCCAACCTCGACGAGGTCTCCGGCAAGAACGCCCTCAAGGCGCGGGCGGAGAAGACGGCGGATGAGGTAGACGCCTCGGAGCTCGACGGTGTGGTCGTGCCCGGAGGCTGGGCGCCCGACAAGCTCAGGCGCTACCCGGAGATCACGGACCTCGTCAGGGAGGTGCACGAGCGCGGCAGGACGGTCGGCATCATCTGCCACGGAGGATTGGTGGCGATCTCAGCCGGGATAGTGAACGGGGTGAGCGCGACCGGCTCCCTAGGTATCAAGGACGACCTGGAGAACGCCGGGGCGAGATGGGTGGACAAGCCCGCCTTCCGGGAGGGGAACCTGGTCTGGGGACGCGTCGTGCCGGACATCCCGGACTTCTGCCGGGAGCTGGTCGCCGCGCTCGCCGAAAGGTAGAATACGGGCGTTATGAAGAGCGTGGCGGCGGTGGTCTTCGGCGTGGGGATCGCCCTCATGCTCGGCCTGCTGGTCGTCTTCGGGATAATGGCGCCGGTGCTCACGTTCCTCTTTGGGCTCAGGGTCAGCGAGGATGACGCCGTGCCCGTGATTCTGCCGCTCATGTCCTTCGCGGCGATCTTCTCGTTCTATTTCGGCGGCATGGCGTCGAGCTACA
>JBFLXF010000270.1:0-4415 GCA_040757515.1 Actinomycetota bacterium | reverse complement strand
CCGCGTTACGCGGATGAGACCCTTCGCTAAAGTTTCTTAAACTTTTCGACGATATACAGAGACACAGGCGCGTCGTTATGGTTAGAATACCGGCGACGCGGATCTTGGTGTTCTGGAGGGGGGCGCGGTGCGTCGGCTGGTATCTGTTTCTTTTGTGGTCTTCTTCGGGGTAGCCCTTGCGTTCTCGGTCTCTGCCATGATCGCCTCAGAAGCTCTCTCGGCGAGCCGGGTCGTTCACCGGGTAGACAACGCCACCAAGGGACGCTTTGAGGCGTCCGGGGCCTGGATCACCAGCGACTACCACTCCGACACCGCCTACGGCGGCACCTACCGGGTACTCAAGCAACCGTCGTCCAAGGAGACCGCCGCGCGCTACAAGCTCAAGGTTCCGCGGCGCGGCAGCTACGTGGTGCAGGCGCGCTGGCCCTCCGACCCCGGCTACAACCCCCGCACCACCTTCTTTATCAAGACCACGGACGGGTGGAAGAAGCGCGTTGTAGACCAGCGCAGCAAAGGCGGGCGATGGGTCGGTCTGGGCACGCACAGTCTGGCCGGGGGAGACCGCTGGATCGTCCGGGTCTCCCCGCGCAGCGGGAGCAAGGGTTTCATCGTCGCCGACGCCGTGAGAATCCTGAAGAAGACCTCGAGCGCCGGCGACACACAGACGGACGGCTCCGGCGAAGTCACAGGCTCTGACATCGTCCGGGAGGCACGCCGGCATATCGGCAAGCCCTACGTCTACGGCGCCGACGGTCCCGACTCCTTCGACTGCTCCGGCTTCTCCAAGTACGTGTTTTCCAGATTCAGCATAACCCTGCCGCGCACCGCCTACGACCAGTTCCACTCCGGACCCGGGAGGAAGGTCTCCAGCCCGAGACCGGGGGACCTGGTCTTCGGCAATACCGACGGCAGCGGCATAGACCACGTCGGGATCGTCTCTGGAGACAGGAAGATGGTTCATGCCGGCACGCCGCAGACCGACGTTGAGGAGACGAGCTGGGCAGGCTGGTATAACGTCGTCGGCTACAAGCGCATAGTCCCGGCGGGATAGCCGCGCTCTGGCAGTAGAGGCGCCCCCGTGTGGGCGCCCGCCCTTCTACCGGCCCGGCAGGTACAGGTAGTAGGGCTTCGTCTCCAGGTCGAGACCGGACTCGGAGAAGATGCGGTCGGCCTCGGAGGGTCTCGCTTCGAGACGGGCGAAGAGAGCGTCGGCCAGGGTGGGACTCTGGACGTAGCGGACCACGCGCGCCTCGCTTATGCCGGCGAGGTCGCGGGCTGTCTTCGCCGCCTCGTCGAGGCCGCCGAAGGAGTCCACGAGCCCGAGCTCGCGGGCCTGCTCTGCGGAATAGACCCTGCCATCGGCGATCTCCAGGACGCGCTCCCTCGGCAGGTCGCGGCCGCGAACGATCACCTCCACGAACTTCTGGTAGTAGTCCTGCACGATGGAGTCGAAGATCTCGCGCTCCTCCGGCGTGAGCTCGTGCCAGGGGTTGCCCATCGCCTTGAACTTTCCGCTCTTTATGTACCGCTGCGTGACGCCATATCTATCGGCGGCCTCAGAGAAGTTCAACAGCGGGATAAAGACGCCCAACGACCCCGTAAGCGTCGTCTCGTTCGCAATGATGCGGTCGGCGGCGGTGGAGACGTAGTAGCCGCCCGAGGCGGCCACGTCGCCCATCGAGACGACGACCGGCTTCTCCGTTCTGCGCTTGAAGTCCATGATGGCGTCGTGCATCTCATCGCTCGCGGTGACGCCGCCGCCGGGCGAGTTGACGGCCAGGATGACGGCTTCGACGCTCCCGTCCTCTGCCGCCTGCCGGAGCGCTTCGCGCAGGCCCTCGGGCGTCACCGTAGGCTGTAGTCCCGCCACCGAGTCGTCGGCAGAGAGGATCGTGCCCTCCACCGGCACGACGGCGATCTTGGCCGCCCCCTCCCCGGAGACGTACTCCTCGTCGTAGGTTGCGGGCGCCGAGGTCCGCGTGCCGGCCGGTCCCAAGGCTACGACCAGGGCGACGGCTCCGGCCGTGAGGACGGCCAGCCCGAGGGCCACGAGCCCGCCGACTACAAAGGGCCATCTTGGCCGTCGGCTCGCGCGTCCCCGTGTCTCCTGCGGCTGATCGCCGGAAGGGTCCATACTCAAGAGAACCTCTCTTTGGGTTGTTATCCGGACGGAGCGACCGCAGGACCGACGATGAGGACCGTCCCCAGGCCCACGATCACCGCCACGAGGATTATAAGGCCGAGGCAGCCGACGCACGATACGGCGCAGGAGCCCGTCGACTCACCATAGCCGATGCCTCGCGCCCGGGCTGCTCCGATAATGACGAGCGCGATGTACCAGAGCGCTGCGGCGAGCCCGATGAGGCCGCTCAGATAGCCTACGGATACCCCGGCGGCGCTCTGCGGCCCGAGGGCGAGTTGGATCGGTGCGAGGGCGAGGGCCACGGCGGACGAGAGTACGAGTGGAACCGCCGCCACCCCGACGGCGGCGAACATCGCGGAGATCGGTCCCTCACCGCCGAAGAGCCGGGTAGTGAGCTGCATCAGCAGCGTTGCGGCGAGCCAGATGACGAACGGCGTCAGGACCGCCGAGACGAGCGTGGCGACCTCTGCGGCGAGCACGAAGTCCTCTACCGGGAGACCGGGAGGTAGCCCGGTCTCCGGCAGCGCGAACTGCGCCCTTACCGAACCTCCAAGGACCGTTACGAGGGCGCCCAGAAGCCCGACGGCGGCATAGACGGCGGTCACGACGAAGCCCGCGAGCACCCGGCGCTCCGAAGCTACCTGTCCGAGGACGCCGACCGGGTCCCAGATAACCGCCAGGATTCTCAAGGGGGCCAACCCTCCCCGCCTAGCCTGCGAGTCAGGTTTATCTTACACGCGCTCAGTCGAGGCCGGGGACGTGCAGGCGGCGGCGCCGCCGCCGCTTGAGGATGTCCTCCTTGGCGGCCTCCGGCGAGACCCGCTCGTCGCGGGTCTCCAGGGCCAGCTGCTCCCGGTGGTTGAGGATCCAGAAGTACAGGTCCAGCTCCGTGCGACCCGGGAAGGCCTCCAGGATTCTCTCCTCCCGGATCATCTCGGATATCGGGCGGTAGGAGTATTCGTACCAGTCCCGCAGGACCTCCTCCGGCGAGACGTAGCGCCGCCAGAGCTGCGAGAGCCTGAATCCGTGCGCCTCGATGTAGGTCGCAAGCCTCCTGTAGTCGCCCACATCGGAGAATCTGAGCTCTATCTCCGGGAGCACGCGGTCCATCGGCAGGCGCTCCAGGAGATACCGCTGCTCCATCTTGTGCAGGAGTTCCTCGGCGGTGATCTCCGGCCCGAGCGGGACGCGGCTGCGGAGCTCTATGACTTCGGCGTCGAGCATCTCCACGCCCATCTGCCGGGCGACGGAGACGCGGTGGTTGCCGTCGCGCACGAAGTAGGCGTCCCCGATCTTGTAGAGGCTTATGGGGGGCAGCTCCTCGGCCTTACGCATCATCTGGTCTATCTTCTTCCAGCGTGTGGCGATGTCGCCTCCCTTTGAGGGCAGAAAGGCCCGGTCGAAGTCCCGGTGGCGTCCGACGCTGCCGACGATCTTGTCTACCGGGACGGTCCTCATGCCGAGGTAGACCTGCTCGACTGCCCCCAGGGCGCTCTTTACCTCCTCGAAGGAGAGCAGCCTGTTGGAGCCGGGGTCACGGCGCAGGAAGGCCCCAAGACGCCTCAGGAACGCCTTGCGGCGCGCCCGCGTGAAGTCTCTGTCGGCCTGTTCGTTGGGGTCCATGAGATCCACCACAGAGCAAATCTACATCCCGCAAGAGGGGAGGACAAGGCGGGCAACGGAAAGTTTACAGCTCCAGGATCCTGTGACCGAAGACGTTGACGATCTTGGTCTGCCCACGGTTCGTCACCCGCGAGTGGTTGGGGCCGTAGAGATGGATGTGTCCGTGCAGCCAGAGCCGGGGATGGTGGCGGTCTATGAGGTCTACGAACGACTCGAAGCCTGTGTGTGCCTGATCTTCCTCGTCTCCGAGGCCGAAGGGCGGTGAGTGGGTGACGAAGACGGTGGGTTTGGGCCTCCCGGTGAGGCTACGCCACCGGATCCTGCGCGACAGTGAGCGAGCGCGGTGGCGCATCTGGCTCTCGGTGTACTGGTTGGGGCCGCCGGAGTAGAGCCGGGAGCCGGAGAGTCCGGCGACCACCGTGCCTCCGATGTCCACTACCCTGCCGTCGAGCGGTGCGCAGCCGCCGGGGTGTTCGGGCGAGTCGGGTGCGGGGTCGTGGTTTCCGAGGACGTAGTAGAGGGGCGCTCCGAGAAAGGTGACCAGGTACTCCAGGTAGTCGAAGGGGAGGTCGCCGCAGGAGATGACGGCCTCCACCCCTTCGGCGTAGGAGCTCAGAGCCGGGCCATAGAGCAACCGCTCCACCCGGTC
>JBFLXF010000269.1:0-4418 GCA_040757515.1 Actinomycetota bacterium | reverse complement strand
ACGGAGAACCTCGTCCGGGCCGGGCTACTCCCCGAGGCCCCCGAGGAGGCGCCGCCGGGTCCGGTGGACTACCCGGCGGTGACGGCGGAGAAGACGCAGCGGCTGCGGGAGGCGTACGGGCGCTGGAGGCCAAAGAAAGGCTTCCACGTCTTCCGCGAGGAGCACGGAAGCTGGCTCGAGGACTACGCACTCTACGCCGCGCTCAAGGAGCGGTTCGGCGGTAGACCGTGGACCGAATGGAGGAAGGAGTACGCGCAACGCGACGCGAAGGCGCTCTCACGGGCGAGGAGGGATCTGGCCGGGGAGATCAGATTCCACCAGTTCGTGCAGTACCGCTTTTTTTCGGACTGGGGCGAGGTCAAGGCGGCGGCGAACGCGGCCGGGATAGAGATCATGGGAGACGTCCCCATCTTCGTATCCCACGACTCCGCAGACGTGTGGGCGAACCGGGACCTCTTCTTCCTGGATGAGCGGGGTGAGCCGACCGTCGTCGCGGGCGTCCCGCCAGACTACTTCTCGGAGACGGGCCAGCTCTGGGGCAACCCCCTCTACCGCTGGGATCGGATGAGGCGGGACGGCTACTCCTGGTGGGTAGCCAGAATGCGGATGGCCCTCGCCCGGTGCGACCTCGTGCGCGTGGACCACTTCCGGGGCTTCCAGGCCTACTGGGAGGTCCCAGCCGGCGAGGAGACCGCCGCGAACGGCCGGTGGGCCCGGGGACCGGGCACCGAGTTCTTCGAATCCCTTCGCTCGGCCCTCGGGGAGCTGCCTCTCGTGGCGGAGGATCTCGGCGAGATCACCCCGGATGTCGTGGCGCTGCGCGAGGAACTAGGGCTGCCGGGGATGAAGGTGCTGCAGTTCGCCTGGAGCTCGGGGCCCGAGAACCCTTTCCTGCCCCATAATTACGGCGGCGAGGACTGGATCGCCTACACCGGCACCCACGACAACGACACGACGGCCGGCTGGTGGTCAACGGCGAGCCCGAAGGAGCGGATCTTCGCCCGGCGTTACCTCGGCAGGGAGTACGCAAGCGTGTGGGACTTCGTACGACTGGTCTACTCCTCGGTGGCGAAGCGGGTGGTCGTGCCGGCGCAGGACGTGCTCGGCCTGGGCTCCCGCTCCCGGATGAACACGCCGGGGACCGCAGAAGGAAACTGGAGATGGCGTCTTGAGGAGGGAGCGCTCACCCCGGAGCTGGCCGCGCGTCTGAAGAAGCTCGCGCAGACCTACGGGAGGGACACCTAGAGGAGCCCGATCCTGCCCGGAGGCCAGAAGCGCAGGAACGCCTCCCCCTCGATGTTCTCCTCCGGGACGGGACCGAAGAAGCGTGAGTCGCGGGAGTTGGCCCGGTTATCTCCCATCATGAAGTAATGGTCCTCAGGGATGGTCGTCGGGGCGAAGAAGCTGTTGTCCGGAGAAGTCCTGTTTACGTAAGGCTCCTTTTGGAGCTCGCCGTTCACGAACAGCCTGCCGCCCTGCACGGCGACCCTGTCGCCCGGCGTGGCGACGACGCGCTTGATCAGGATCGGCGGCGCGCCTGGATCCCCGAAGAACCACTCCTGGAGACGCCCGAGTAGCGAAGAGGGAGGCGGAGCCGGCTCCCCCTCCACGCTGCGGAAGACGACGATATCGCCCCGCTCGGGATCGGTGAAGCGGTAGATGAACTTATTGGCGAGCACGCGGTCGCCGACCTCGAGAGTGGGAACCATGCTCTCCGAGGGGATGCGGAACGCCTCCACCACAAACGGGCGAACGAAGCCGAAGACCAGCACGAACGAGACGAGCAGGATGACGACGAACTCCAAGAGCCCGCCCTTCTTCTTGGCGGTTCGCTCGCGCTCCCTGCGCTCCCGGCGTGTCTCCGCCCGGGAGGTCTTGAAGCCGTCGTTCGGGTGGTTGAGATCGGACATGGAGGCTAAGGATACCGCACGCGAGATCGAACCGCTCCAGCCCCTCTCACGAGAGGAACGCGGGGCCGAACGATTCGTAGAGCAGGCGGACGGCGACAACGATCATGAAGAGCGCAAAGCCAGCGCGCAGGGCACGGTCAGGGAGCGGGTCGCGCAGGCGCACGCCCAGAGGAGCCCCGATCATGGAGCCCGCGATCAGGGGCGGCAACGCGAGAAGCTGATGGGGATCCCGGAAACCGGTCACTATGTAGCCTGCCGCTCCGACGACCCCAGTCGCCATCACCACGGCTAGGCTGGTGGAGACGGCACGCTTGGTCGAGAGTCCTATCCCGAGCACCATCAAGGGAACCATCATCACCCCGCCGCCCACGCCTACGAGCCCCGAGAGCGCCCCGATAAACACCCCGGCGAGCAACACGAAGGCTATCGGGATCTTCTTTCTCTCGCCCTCTAGGTTGCCGCGCCCCCTGTACGTCGGGTAGGCCAGCGCCACCAGCAGCACGGCGAAGACCACCTTCACAATCACATCCGGGGAGATACGGCTTATGGCAACCCCGATAAGCGAAGATGGCGCGACGGCAAGCGCGAGAATTCCTGCCACCCGCCAGTCGACCGGATCCTGGCTGCGGGCATTGCGGATCGTACCGGAGAGAGAGCTGAAGACGATGATGACGAGGCTCGCCGCCACCGCCTCCTTTATCTCCCATCCGGCGCCGTAGACGAGTCCGGGTACGAAGACGATACCACCACCCACCCCGACGAGCCCGGAGAGCATCCCACCCACGATGCCGACGGCCGCAAGCACGAGAAAGTTCAGCAGATCCACACTACCATTCTAGCCGAGTCTGCTAGCGTGGGGCGCTACCCGCGTGCACGCCGCAGCCAGAGCCAGACAACATATACCGTGCCGACGCTCACTAGCCAGAGCGGCGCGGAGAGGAACCCGGCGAGAACGTCGGTCGGGTAGTGGACGCCGAGGTAGAGCCGGCTGAACCCGATCAGGACTACCAGCAACGCGCCCAGCGCGGCGGCGAGCCAGCGCGCGAAGCCTCGCAGGTGGTAGGCCAGGATCAGGGCTAGGGCTCCGTAGAAACCGACGGCCACCGTCGCGTGCCCGCTCGGATAGGAGAAGAATCCCGCCACGTAGCCGGTGTCGAAGAGCTCTGGTCTCTGGCGCTGGAAGACGGTCTTGAGCACCGTCGTGAGCACGATGCCGCCCGCGGTGGAGACGATGAGCAGCACGGCCGAGAGCCTCCAGCCCTTGAGGTAAAAGAGGATCGCCGAGACCGCCATCAAGGGCAACACCACCCGGTAGTAGCCCAGAGCCGTGATCGCGCGCATCGGTCCGTCGAGCCACGTCGGGAAGGTGTTGTGGATCCAGACGAGCGCCGCCCGGTCGAAGCCACGAGTATCTCCCTCCAGTACGTCTTCGGTTATCTCGGCGAAACCCCAGACGATGAACACCGAGAACGCGAGCCCCGCCGTGAGCCAGAGAGCGGCGGCGAGCGTCAGGCGACCTTTGAGCCGTCCCGCCGCCGTTCGCAGGATCGCCGCGCGGTTGCCCATGAACCTCCTAAACATCGGACGGAGATTCTACACGGTCTAACCCAGCCGCCGGCGCGCACCTTTCACCGGCGCCCGGCTACCTCCCGCGAACCACCAGGACCGGATAGTGACAGTAGCGCACGATGCTCTCGGTGTCGCTCCCCATCAAGGCCCGCTCTATGGTGCCCTTGCCCTTGCTCCCGACCACCACCAGGTCCACATCCAGCTCCTCGCTCAGCCGGATGACCTCGTTGTCCGCCCTCGGGCCCACCCTGAAATGCGCCCCGGCGACCTCCCCTCCGAGAGCCCGGATCTGCTCGACCATCTCGTCGAGCCATCCCTGCTCTTCCCGCCTGATCTTGCGGTACTCCACGTCGGACAACGATCCACCCAAGACCCACGGCGACACTAGGGCGACGTACACCACGTGCAACTCGGCCCCCGTCTGGACCGAAAGCCCGGTCGCCATCCTGAGCGCCAGCCTCGAATCTTCCGAGCCGTCGGCGGCGAGCAGTATCCTGGTAGGCAACATGATCTCCACTCGACTTCCTTTCTCCGCTCCCGCCAGTGTATAGAACCGCCGCCCGGACCGCCCCCGACGCCCGGCCGCAGGACGGCAAGATCGCCCACCAGCTTAACAATACTTAAACCGGGCTTAAGACAGGCCGGTTCGCCGGACTCCCGCATCGGGTATCGTAGGGTTCAGCTACAAACGGGATTCGCACCTTCGGGTCTACGGCGGGAGCAGACCTGTCGTGCTCGTCGAGCGCGCCCGCACGGGTGTCCTCGCCGGAAAATCGGCAGGGATCGTCCTCCGTAACGGACAGGGTAGTCTAGAGAGGGAGTAACAAACGTTTCAAAGGTTCAGGTCCCAGATAGGGCCGGTCTTCTACGTCTCGGTCGCCCTGTCTGTTGTCTTCGTCCTGTGGGGCGTATTTTTCACGGAGAACCTCTCGGCCACCT
>JBFLXF010000268.1:0-4421 GCA_040757515.1 Actinomycetota bacterium | reverse complement strand
CCGGCCCGGCGAGGGTCTCTATGTCGCGCCCTATCCGCTCCGCGCTCTTCGCGCGATCTATGGTAATGGGTTCTCCCACCATATACCTTCCCTTTCCACTTTACCGCGTCGCCGGGGCGTCGAGCCAGGAGCCGAACGCGGCCTCGATCTCCTCCCTCGACGCGCCGGACCTGAGCAACAACGTCAAGAGGAGCCGGGCCTTCCGACCGTCCAGCGAGCCGGCGTGGATCAGACCCCGCTCCAGCAGGTCCATCTCGGAGCCGGGGAAGCCGTACGTCGAGGAGAGTACCTCCCCACCCCCGGTGCGGGACGCGAGCACGACCGGCATCTTCTTGGCGAGCCCTTCTAACGCTCCCACCATTACCGACGGGACGTGTCCGCCCCCCAGAGCCTCCACCACGAGCCCGGCATACCCGTGCTCCTCCACCGCAGCCAGGAGCCTGCCGTCGTCACCCAAAGTGACGACGTGCAGCGCCACGGGACGGTCCTGCGCGCCTTCGGGGAGAGCTACCTTGTGCCTCCCCACCGGGCGCAGGACCACCCTGACCCTGCCTTCGGAGATCCAGCCGAGCGGCCCGACCGGCTCCGAGCGGAAGGTCGCCGGGTTTGAGGTGTGCGTCTTGCGGACGAAGCGGGCCGCGTGGATCTCGTCGTTGAGCACCACCACCGCGCCGAGACCCCTGGCCGCCTCGCCGGCCGCCACCTGTATCGCGGCCAGCAGGTTCGCCGGCCCGTCGGCGCCCGGAAGGGTGGGGTTGCGCATCGCGCCCGTAACCACCACCGGCGCGTCGCGGTCCACGAGCAGGTCCAGCACGAAAGAGGTCTCCTCTATCGTGTCCGTGCCCTGCGTGACGACCGCCCCCGCATCGCCCGCGTCGATGCGCCCCGCGATCTCCGCCGCCAGCTCGACGAGATCTTCCACCACCAGCTCGCCCGACGCCGCCTGCCGGAACGAGACCGCCGAGACCTCGGCGACCTCCGCTATCTCGGGCACGTCCGAGACCAGCGCCTCCCCCGTCAGCCTCGGCTCCACGCCCTTGCCCCCGGAATTTACCGAAGAGATGGTCCCGCCCAAAGAGAAAACCGTCACCCGCGGAAGCCTCACCGCTCCTCCTTACGCCTGGTTCCCACCACCTCAAATTTGTCTGACAATTATACAGCAGTCTCAGCCGGAGCGCCGACGGTTTGATCGGCGCCCTGGCTGCCGGGTGGTGCGGCAGGTTGAGCGCGGCCGTTGGCTTCTTGTACAATGGCTTTGGTCAGACAAAAGGGAAGACGAAAGGGGGAAGACGGGTTATATGGCCGAGAAAGAGATCTTCTGTTCCATAGGGATCGACATCGACGCGGTTGCGGGCTGGCTCGGGTCGTACGGCGGTGAGGACTCGCCCGACGACATCTCGCGGGGCATGTTCTCCGGTGAGGTCGGCACGCCGCGCTTGCTCAAGCTCTTCGAGAAGTACGACCTCCGGACGACCTGGTTCATCCCGGGGCACTCCATCGAGACGTTCCCGGAGCAGGTGAAGATGGTGGTAGACGCGGGGCACGAGATCGGGAGCCACGGCTACTCCCACGAGAACCCGGTGGCGATGACGCCGCAGCAGGAGAGGGACGTCCTCGAGAAGTGCATCGAGTTGATCGAGAACGTCGCGGGCCGCAAGCCGGTGGGCAACGTGGCGCCGTGGTGGGAGGTCTCTACCGCCACGAACGAGCTCTTGCTGGAGTTCGGCTACAAGTACGACCACAGCCTCCAGCACCGCGACTTCACTCCCTACTACGCGCGGGTGGGCGACTCGTGGACCAAGATCGACTACTCCAAGAAGGCCGAGGAGTGGATGAAGCCGCTCGTGCGCGGCGAGGAGATAGACCTCGTCAAGATCGGCGGCAACTGGTACCTCGACGACCTGCCGCCGATGATGTTCATCAAGGGTTCGCCGAACAGCCACGGCTTCGTCAACCCGCGCGACATCGAGGAGTTGTGGCGCGACCAGTTCGACTGGGTCTACCGCGAGATGGACTACGCGACGTACTGCCTGACCATCCACCCCGACGTGTGCGGCCGGCCGCAATGCCTGTTGATGCTCGAAAGGTTGATCGAGTACATCAACGGTCACGACGGCATCCGCTGGGCGACGATGGAGGAGATCGCCGACGACTTCGTCCGGCGCTACCCCAGGTCCAAGCCAAACCATGACCCAGGGATCAACATGTACGGCATCGAGACCCCGGCCGCGGAGGATGCCTCCTCCTAGTACACTTCGGGTATGTGCGTGCTCTGTGGACAGGATTTCGTGGCGCGGGTCCACTGGACGGACCGGCACGTGGAGGACCGGGCGCGGGCTGCCGCGCCCGGCTCCGACCCGACCGAGTACCAGCGCGACCGGCGCCGCGACCGCGCCCACCGGGTCGTCCTGACCAACGAGGTGCTCCGCCACTACGGCCTGCGGGTCGCCGACTGGGGAGGAAGCAAGTACGTGCTGCGCGACCGCAAGGGGCGCTCGGAGATCGTGCAGGACCTCGGAGCGCTGTGGCCCGCCGCGGCGAAGCTGGCGGGCCGGACGCCGGACCCCCTGGATCCCACCCTGCGCCAGGCGCTGGCGATGGCCGCCTCGGACGAGGGGTAGACGTTTGGAGCGTAGAGGGAGCAGGCGTCCGGTGACGGTCGTGACCGGCTTTCTCGGCAGCGGCAAGACGACGCTGCTCGGCAGGGTCCTCTCTGAGCCGGCGGTGGCGAACACCGCCGTCCTCGTCAACGAGTTCGGGGAGGTGGGGCTCGACCACCATCTGCTGCGCCGGATCGACGAGCGGACGCTCCTGCTCGGGAGCGGGTGCGTCTGCTGCACCACCCGGGAGGACCTGGTGGAGGCCCTCATGGAGCTCCTGGACATGGACCAGAGGGGTGAGATCCCGCGCCTCGACCGCGTCGTTGTCGAGACGACCGGGCTCGCCGACCCGGCACCCATCCTGCACACCATCTTCGCCGACCCCGTCTTGCAGCACCACTTCTCGGTGGACCTCGTCATCACCACGGTGGACGCGATCAACGGCGACCTGCACCTCGACCGTAACCCCGAGTCGGTCAAGCAGGTCGCGGCGGCGGACAAGATCGTCGTGACCAAGACGGACGTGGCGGAGCCCGGGGCCGTGCGAAGCCTCCGCTCGCGACTCGCCGCGATAAACCCGTCCGCCCGAATCCTGGAGGCGTCCTTCGGCGCGTTAGACGTCGAGGAGCTGTTCCGGGTGGGCGACGCGCCGGCGCGTGCGGTGACGACGCCCCTCGCCACCGAACCCCACGACGTGGGCGAGACGTATTCGGTCTCCGTGACCTTCGACGGGGCGGTGGACTGGACGGCGTTCGGGATCTGGCTCAGCATGCTGCTCCACGCCCGGGGCGAAGACGTGTTGCGCGTTAAGGGGTTCCTGGACGTCGGAGGGGAGGGCCCCGTCGTCGTCAACGGCGTGCAGCACACCATCCACCCGCCCGAGCATCTCGACCGCTGGCCCGACGAGGATCACCGCTCGCGGATCGTCTTCATCATGAAGGGCATCCGCCCCGAAGAGCTGCTCGGCTCTCTCGAGGCGTTCCGCGGGCTGCTCGGGGCGCGGGCCTTGCCGCTAGGTGCCGGGCAGGGCGTACCCTCCGCGTAGCCGTTTGATAGGCTCCGTAGAACCGGCCGCGAAGACCCGCGCCGTTCGGACGGGACCGGAGATCCCGGTCGAGAAAGGAGTAGCATGGCGGTAAAGGAAGGCTGGCGGGGCAGGTTCTTCGAGGACTTCGAGGTGGGAGACGTCTACGAGCATCCTTTAGGGCGCACGGTGACCACCACTGACAATATCTGGTTCACCCTCCTCACCCAGAACACCGCCCCCATCCACTTCGACCACAACTACTCCTCCCAGACCGAGTTCGGCAAACCCCTCGTGGACTCAACCTTCACGCTGGCGCTCGTGACCGGCCAGAGCGTGACGGACATCTCCCAGAACGTCTTCGCCAATCTGGGATGGGACGAGGTGCGGCTGCCGGCGCCGGTCTTCGAAGGAGACACGATCTACTCGCGTTCGGAGGTCCTGGAGAAGAGGGGCTCGAGGAGCCGCCCGAACATCGGCATCGTCACGGTGAAGACGACCGGCTACAACCAGAACGGGACGGTGGTCATCACCTTCAAGAGGACCCTCATGGTCTACAAGAGGGGGCACGAGCCGCGGATCTCGCGCCCTGCCCTGGAGGAGAAAGGATGAGGGCAACTAAGACGGCGACAACCTGCGAGTTGGCCTCTTTCCTGGCGCGCCTCCGCTACGAGGACCTGCCGGACGAAGTCATCGAGCGCGCCAAGGAGCTCTTCCTCGACTGGGTCGGCTCCGCCCTGGCGGGCCGGAACGAGCGGCCGGTCCGCATCCTGGAGCGGTTCGCCGCCGAGATGGGG
>JBFLXF010000267.1:0-4421 GCA_040757515.1 Actinomycetota bacterium | reverse complement strand
GCTCGCCTTTCTTCTGCTACGCTGAGAGGATAATGGGATCTCGGGTACGGGGAGAGAGATGCGCATAGAGACCATAGACCTGAACTTCCTTGGCACAGAGCAGGTGATTGCCTCCTACCTCCTGCTCGGCGACTCCGGCTCGGCGGCGATCGTCGAGACGGGTCCCACGACGTGTCTGGAGCGCCTGTCCTCCGGCCTGAAGGACTACGGCGTCGCGCCTGAGGACGTGCGGCAGGTCTTCCTTACCCACATCCACCTCGACCACGCGGGCGCCTCCGGGCACCTGGCGGAGCTGCTGCCGGGGGCTACCTTCTACGTCCACCGCGTCGGCTATCCGCATCTCATAGATCCCTCGAAGCTCCTCAAGAGCGCGACCCGCATCTATGGCGAGCGGATGGACGAACTCTGGGGCGAGACGCGCCCCGTGCCGGAGGGCCGCATCGTCGCCCTCCACGGCGAGGCCGACGAGATCGAGGCTGCGGGCGGCGTGCTCGTCGCCCACGACACGCCGGGGCACGCCTACCACCACCTCGCCTACCTTGAACCGGAGAGCGGTGTCCTCTTCACCGGGGACGTGGCGGGCATACGCCTGCCGGGCCAATCCTACGTCCGGCCGCCCACGCCGCCGCCCGAGGTGGATATCGAGGCGTGGGTCAGGAGCATAAACCGCGTACGCCAGCTCGGACCCCGGAGCCTCTGGCCCACGCACTTCGGCTCCTACGACGACGTGGAGCGCCACCTCTCCGAGCTAGAGCAGAGGCTGCAGGACTGGCTGCTCTTCGTCGAGGAGCGCGTGGACGCTGGTTCGGGGCTGGAGGAGATCGCCGCCGAGCTGAAGGACAAGGGCGACGCCGAGATGCTGGCCGAGGGCGCGAGCCCCGAGGAGTCCGAACACTATGACCTCGCCGGTACCTACGAGATGCTCGCCGCGGGCATCGTCAGATACGTGGAGAAGAGGCGGCGAGTGTAGCCCCCGGTATCTTCTAAGAGCTTCTTATCGCGGAGACGACGTCCTGAAGACCCTGCTTGGCGTCGGAGAAGAGCATCATCGTCTTCTCGGTGTCGTAGAAGAGAGGGTTGTCTACTCCGGCGAAGCCGGGGCTCAGGGAGCGTTTAATGAAGATGACCCTCTTTGCCTTCTCTACTTCGAGGATGGGCATGCCGCTTATGGGGGTGTCCTGGTTGGGGTCGTTGGCGGCGGGGTTGACGACGTCGTTGGCGCCGACGATGATGGCGGCGTCGGTGTCGTCGAACTCTGGGTTTACGTCCTCGAGGTCTAGGAGCTTGTCGTAGGGGATGCCGGCCTCCGTGAGGAGGACGTTCATGTGCCCGGGCATGCGACCCGCGACGGGGTGGATGCCGAAGAGAACCTCCTTGCCGCGAGATTCGAGCGCCTCCATAAGCTCGCGCATCGCGCCCTGGGCCTGGGCGACGGCGAGCCCGTAGCCAGGGACTATGACGACCTTCTCGGTCTCGTCGGAGAGATACTCGCCGACCTCCTGGGCGCTTGCGTCGTGGACCGGCTTCTCCTCGCCCGGGGCCTGCTTGCTCGTCCCCGAGGCGGCGATACCGGCGAATATGATCTTGCCTAAAGGCCGGCCGAGGGCGCCGGACATCAGGCGGGTGAGGATCGTGCCCGACGTTCCGACGATGGTGCCGCCGATGATCAGGATGTAGTTGTCGAGCACGAACCCCGAGGCCGCCGCCGCCAGTCCCGTGAAGGCGTTCAGCAGCGAGATGACGATGGGCATATCCGCCCCGCCTATCGGGATGACGAGCAGGACGCCTAGGATGAGCGAGGCGAAGAGGACGATCACTACGGACGTTATGGGGGAGAGGAACGGGAGGAGCGCGCCGCCGAGGAAGGCGTTCGCCCCAAGCACCAGTATGCCCAGGAAGATCAGCGCGTTCACCGCCTGCTGCAGCGGGAACGAGACCGAGCCCGTGAAGGCGACCTCCTGGAGCTTCAGAAAGGCTATGGCACTGCCGGCGAAGCTCACCGACCCGATCAGGATCGTGAGGGGAACCGTGATATCCGCTACCAGGTTTTGCTCGCCGGTCGTCTGCAGGTGGTAGAACTCCGAGAGCGCGATCAGGGCCGCCGCCCCTCCGCCGACGCCGTTGTAGGCAGCGACCATCTGGGGCATCGCCGTCATCTTGACCCGTTGTGCCGAGACCGCCCCGACGACGGCCCCGAGCAGCGCCGCGATCCCGATCAGAAGCAGCGCCCGGAACTCGATAACGAAGAGCGTCGCGACGAGGGCTATCGCCATGCCGAAGGCGGCCAGGGTGTTCCCGGAGCGAGCGGTATCCGGGCGGCGCAGGCGCCTTATGCCGATGATGAAGAGCGCTGCCGCCGCGAGGTAGGCCAGGAAGGTCGCAACCTGCACTTTTCTCTAGACCTTTCTCCTCTTGACCCGCTTGCGCGGGGGACCGAACATCCCGAGCATCCGGTTGGTCACCCAGAAGCCGCCCACGACGTTGAGCGCCCCGAAGAACACCGCTATAAAGCCTACCGCCATGATGATCGGGTTGGTGCTGGTGGAGAGCGTGATCATGCCGCCAACCAGGATGACGCCGTGGATGGCGTTCGTCGCGCTCATTAGCGGCGTGTGCAGCAGGTTCGGGACGCGGGAGATCAGCTCCCACCCCAGAAACGCGGCGACGACGAAGACGGCAAGCTGCACGAGCAGTTCTTCCACGCTAGCCACTGCGGGTCTCCTCTAGCGCCTCCCGGGTGGAGCGGTCCCGGATCTCACCCCCGTGCGCGATGCACATCGCACAGATGATCTCATCTTCGAAGTCCAGCTTCAGCTCCGGCCTCTTCTCGCCCTTCTTCTCCGAACCGTCGACGGTGATGTGGCCGATGAGGTTGTACATGTTGCGTGCGTAGAGCTGGCTCGCGTGGATCGGCATCGTGCTCGGCAGGTTGACCGGGCCCACGATCGTCACTCCGTTGTGCTTGATGGTCTCGCCCGGACGGGTCAGCTCGCAGTTCCCCCCGCTCTCGGCCGCGAGATCCACGATGACGCTCCCCGCCTTCATGCTCTCGACCATCTCTCTGTCTACGAGCCTGGGAGCCTTCCTTCCCGGCACGAGCGCCGTGGTTATGACGATGTCCATCTCCTTGATGCGCTCGCGGATGAGCCTCTGGTCCGCCTCGAGCTTCTCCCGCGACCACTGCTCGGGCTCCTCGCTCTCTCCGTCCTCTTCTTCGCCTTCGACGATGTACTCGTCCCGCGGCGGCTCTCCGAACGAGTAGAAGCCCAAGGAGACCATCAACTTCCGCCACCCCTGAGGCTCATACTCGACCCAGCCGTCTTCTTCCTCGCTCGTCTCCCTCTCATCCTCAGAGTCTATAAAGATGGCTCCGAGCGACTGGGCCTGCTCCTTGGTCTCCGGCCGGATGTCGTAGGCGAAGACGTTGGCCCCGAGGCGGTGCATGATCGCAACGGCCTGCAACCCCGCAACCGCTACCCCGAGGACGAGTACATTGGCCGCCTTCGTCGTACCGGCGGCGGTGGAGAGCATCGGTACGTACTTGCCCAACGTGTTCGCCCCGATAAGCGCGCTCTTGTAGCCCGCGATGGAGCCCATCGAGGAGAGTGCATCCATGCTCTGCGCGACGCTCGTGCGCGGGATGGCCTCGTTGGAGAATACGGTGACGCCACGCCCCGCGAGCCGCTCGACCAACTCCGGCTCCTGCGGACCGTTGAGGAAGCAGATCAGGACCTGTCCCTCACGCAGCATCCCGACCTCTTCCATGCTGGGCTTTGCGACCTTCACGACGATCTCCGCCTCGCCGTAGACTTCCCTGGCGCCGCTCACGACCCGCGCCCCGGCTTCCTCGTAGTGCTCGTCGAGGTTGTAGTCGCGCCCGGCACCGGACTCCACGCATACCTCGAAGCCGTCCTTGACGAGACGCCCCACGGTCTCGGGTACGAGACCGACCCTCCGCTCGCCTTCCTCCCTCTCCCGTGGAACTCCTATCTTCACGCCCGGAATTATATCTACGCGCCGGACCTTCCGCCTACCCCCCCCGCAAACTGTTGCTGAATTCCACCCGTTTTGTAACCAGAATGTCACCTTCGGACGCTACATTGTGGTTGCAGACAGGGCGAGACGCCGGAAAGGAGGTCGGGCCGTGAAGAAGTACAGGATGCGGCGGAGGAGGGCGCCGGTCACGCTCCTGAGCGCCCTCGCCGTGTTGGTCGGGCTCGGCCTGGTGCTCTACTCGGTCCTCGGCGGGAGCAGGGCGGTCGCGGTCGGGGATGTGAGTGGCGGGGCTGTCGTTCCGCCGCGGGACGCCAGCATGACTCTCACCGTTCCGGAGATGTTGCGGGTAGACAACGTGCCGGTCTATACGGCGCCCGCGAGCGACGAGGCTACGCTGGACAAGGGCGCGCTGCACGTCGAAGGTA
>JBFLXF010000266.1:0-4448 GCA_040757515.1 Actinomycetota bacterium | reverse complement strand
AGCCTGTCTTCTCCCAGAACCTGCCGCACGACAGACCACGCCGGGATCCTGTCTCGCAAACTCAAGTTCTCCTCCTATCACCCGAGGCACTGTAGACGGCGCCTTCTCTCCTACAGCACCCTACCCGCCCCCGACACCTCACGCACTACACCTTTGTGTGCAGTCTCCGGAGGCGCTTCTTTGAGGGCATATTCTGCGGCAGGCTCGGGGCGGGTTGGCTAAGCGGCGGTTAACGAACCGTAAAGATCGCGTAAAGAGCGGCCGCTCTCCGCTTCGCATCCCGGCGTCCCTTCTCCTATCCCGTTGCCCCGGTCGGTCAGGCGGCAGAGCTCCTCGTCGGGCAGTCCCCACAGCCCCCTTTCGGCCTCTCTGGCACTCTTCTGGGCGGCCACAAAGCGGTCGAGATATCTGGTGTTCGGAGGGAAGGTGGCGACCTGCGCGTAACCTTCTCGCAGGAGGGTCTCGTTGAACATCTTCCCATCCGGGAGCCACACGTAGGCCAGGAGCCTGCCGTACTGGTCCCGCTTCTCCTCATCGGTCTGAAGGATAACCTTCTCGCCCTCCAGGACGAACCGTGCGAAGTCGTGTGCCTCCTCCCCGTAGGGCTGCACACCGCGAGGCCCTCCGGTCTCGGGAGCGTCCACACCGATGAGACGCACGTCTGTCGTGCCGCCCATGGGGCCACGAACCTCTATAGTGTCGCCGTCGGTTACATGCCGTACGGAGACAAGGTATCCATGGGCACGGGGAGGCTTCCGGTCCTCGCTACCTCCGGCCCTCCGGGAGACCTCCCCCACCGTCGCCGGACCCGCGGCAGGCTTCTCTTCGCGCCTTCCGGAAGGCTCATCGAGGTCACAGGCGGGCGCGAGGAGCAGCGCCACCACAGACAGCAGAACCCCCGTTCGGCGCAGCTTCCCCATGCGCAAAGTCTACAGGCGCGAAGGGGCGTTTGTACGGCGAGAGTGCCGGGTAGCTAGATGGCGCACGGCTCGTGAAGGAAGGACGGTGCCCGACGCTCTCGCCTTCGACCATCGCGGAGGTCATATGGCACTGACGATCCCGCGCGACAGCGGTCCGGACAGCACGCTGGCGCTGCTGCGCGAGGGCTACGCCTTTATCCCGAATCGCTGCCGACGCTACGGCACCGACGTCTTCGAGACCCGCCTGATGCTCAAAAGGGCCATCTGCGCGACGGGCGAGGAGGCGGCCAAGGTGTTCTACGAGCCGGGCCGGTTTACCCGCAGGGGCGCCATGCCTCCGACGACGGTAAGACTCTTGCAGGACATCGGGAGCGTGCAGCTTCTGGACGGCGAGGCCCACCGCCGCAGGAAAGGGATGTTCATGTCGCTGATGGGTCCGCAAAGCATAGCCAACTTATCGGAGCGGATGGCCGCACAGTGGCTCGACCGTCTCGGACGGTGGGAGACCGAGGGGACGGTCGTGCTGCACGACGAGGTGGAGGAGATCCTATGCCGGGCAGCCTGCGAGTGGGCCGGGGTCCCGCTGAGCGAGCCGGAGGCGAGACGGCGGACCCGCGAGATGGAGGCCATGATCGAGGGCGCCGGCTCCGCCGGGCCGCGGATGTGGCGGGGGCTCTTACTCCGCGCGCGCACCGAGCGGTGGCTCCGGAAGATCGTAGAGCGGGTGCGCAGCGGCGAGATCGCGGTCCCGGAGGGTCGTCCCGCGCACGCCGTCGCGTTCCACCGCGATACGGGGGGCCGGTTGCTCGACTCGAAGACGGCGGCCGTGGAGCTGCTGAACCTGCTACGCCCGACCGTCGCCGTCGCCCGCTACGTGACCTTCGCGGCGCAGGCACTGCACGAACATCCCGGGACCCGCGAGCGACTGAGGGATGAGAACGGCTATCTCGATCTCTTCGTGCAGGAGGTCCGCCGGTATTACCCGTTCTTCCCCTTTGTCGGAGGGCGCGCGCGGGAGGAGTTCGAGTGGCGAGGCAAACAATTCGAGAAGGGTACGTGGGTTATCCTCGACCTCTACGGCACGAACCACGACCCCCGGATATGGCAGGCCCCGAAGGAGTTCCGCCCGGAGCGGTTCCGACAGTGGAACGGGAGCGCCTTCGACTTCATCCCACAGGGCGGAGGCGACCATTACACCGGCCACCGGTGCGCGGGCGAGTGGATCACGATAGACCTGATGAAGCGCGCCGTGCGCCTGCTGACCGGGGTTATGACCTATGAGGTGCCGGCGGATCAGGACCTGCGGATCAGGCTCTCCGGAATGCCGGCCCTGCCCGTGAGCCGGTTTGTGATCTCGAACGTGCAGCGCACCGGATGACCCCGCCGGCGCTCGAAGCGTCCGGGCATCGGGGAGAGAGGCCGGACGTTCAGTACCTTTCCATCTCGTCGAGGATGTTCCGGATCTTGCCGGCGTAGGATGGGTCGGTGGCCCACACGCCGCCGCCGAGGTGACTGATCCTGCGCACCCACCAGCCGCGGCTCTTCTGGGCTGCTCGGGCGTCGTAGTAACGGGCGTGAGGCTTACCGATCGGCCTCTTGCCGGTATAGGCGGCCATGTGGTTGATGTGCATCCTCACGCCGGCGCGGGCCGTCTTGGGCCGCTCGAAGTCCCTGGGCTCGTCGCCGACCGCGCCGCCCTTCTTTATCCCGGCCATGTTCCACGGCCTGGAGTCGCCCCCGTATCTCCCGCAGCCGGTCTCGACGATAGCCTGAGCCACGAGCACATCCGGGGCTATGTTCCTGCGCGGAGCAAGCTCGTAGTAGATGGGGATGGTCCTGAGTATGTAACGCGTGCACCCCTTTGCACGGGCGTAGGCGGTTGCCGAGGCCCGGTCGTGAAGCGGCGCGCCGAGGATCTGGTCCGGCTTCCGTACGACCTTGGCCCCGGCGGGCTCCCCGGACTGCCAGGCCACCCCAAGGGCCAGGATCACTCCCAACGCTATAAACGAGATCCGCCGCATATTGCCCCCTCCACGGCCGCGGGGCGGGCGCCCCCGGCATCCGGTTGCTCGACCTCTACGATAACGGTATCGAACGCCGAGCGAAAGACCTTTAATGCGGCACCTCACCGCCTCCCGGTACAGACTCCAGCAGGCGCCCGCACAGATCTTCGCTCAGGAGCCACAACCTCTCTCTGGCTTCCTCATCGTACGCCTGCCGGTCGGCACGCGCCTCCCTCTTCCCGTCGAAGTAGCGGCCCGTCACCCCCTCAAGCTCCGGCGAGACGGCGAGGCGAACTACGGCCTCGGCCCCCTCCCGGACGCTGCTTGTCGCGTAGCCGAAGGTCTCGCGGACCATCCTGGTGTCCATGAGGGAGGCCGGATGCAGGGCGTTGACCGCAACCTCTCTGCCGGAGAGCCGCCGGGCCAGAGAGAAGGTGAACATGACCTGGGCGAGCTTGCTCCGGGTGTAGGCCCTCATGGCGTCGTAGCCCCGCTCCAGCATGAGATCCTCGAAATCCAACGGGCTCTGCCCGGCGGAGGCGACGTTGACGACCCGAGCGGGCGCCGAGCGGCGCAGGAGCGGCAGCAGAAGGCGGGTGAGCAGGAAGTGCGAGAGGTAGTTGACGGCGAAGGTGAGTTCATGGCCGTCCTCGCTCTCCCGGCGCTCGGACGCGATAAGCCCCGCGTTGTTCACGAGCGCATCGAGGCGGTGGTGATCCGCCGCAACCCGTTCGGCCAGGGAGCGCACCTGCGCGAGCGAGGCGAGGTCGGCGGCGTAGCAGCGCAGGCTCTCGTTGCCGGTCTGCGCCCGGATCTCCCGCTCTGCAACCTCACAGCGCTCCTCGCTGCGGCCGTGCAGCAGCACCGAGGCACCTCCCGAGGCAAGATCCAGGGCCACCTTCCTCCCCAGGCCGCCTGTGGCGCCGGTGACCAGTATCGTCGGGCTACTCACGCCAGCGCGCGATCAGGGGTCCGCCGGCACCGAAGACCGGATCGGACTCGGGCAGAGACACGTTGCGTATGTTCTCGAGAACCTCGGGACGCTCGTCCGGCTCCCCTGTGCGCAGATCCCAGGATTGCCCGCGCGGGTAGGCGCCGACTACCAGGAAGTCAGGGCTGGAGCCGAGGTTTCTGTGCCCGACGCCCGCCGGGATCACGACCACATCCCCCGCCCCAACCTCGACGACGATGCCACCCTCGCCGCCGAGGGCCAGCCGCGCGCTGCCGCCGACGACTCCCAACGCCTCGTGAGCGGTGGAGTGGTAGTGGTGGTATGAGAAGACACCGTCCCTCCAGAAGCCGCCCCAGCCGTTCTCCCGAAAGAGGGATTCGCAGGCCGAAGGGTCGTCGGGTTCATGCAACACGCCCGCGTAGATCAGGAGCGGAAGCCGCGGATTGTTCGGGATGCGCCCGTCGTCATCGAAGCGGTGCTCCCGTACCTCGGGCATGAGACCCTCAGACCCCGATCTCGACCAGTTTGCGCGCTATGTCGGAGAGCTCCTGCCCCTCAACGGAGTTCGAGTCC
>JBFLXF010000265.1:0-4454 GCA_040757515.1 Actinomycetota bacterium | reverse complement strand
GGAAGTAGGAGAAGACGGCGATGCGCCTGACCCCCAGCCTGCGCAGGCGCTCGAGGGCCTCCGGCACGCCCGGAGGCGCGAGGCTGACGAAGGCGGCCTCCACGAGCGGGGAGGGACGCCCCTCGTAGAAGAGGCGGGCTATCTTGAAGAGGTCCGAGTTCGCGTCCGGGTCCGAGGAGCCGCGTCCGACGACGAGGACCGCCGTCTCGGCCCTCTCCGCTTCGGGGACGGCGGCGCGGACCCTCGCGTCCATCAGCTCAAGGAGCTCGGGCCGGACGCCGAGGGCGCGCCCGTAGCCGAAGGAGACGCCGGGATGGGCGAGCCTCTCGCGCACCAGAGTCGCCGGGATGTCGTTCTTCGCGTGCCCGGCGGCCAGCAGCATGAGGGGGACGGCGGAGATCTCCGTCGAGCCCCCCTCGACCAGCCTGCGGACGCTCTCGGAGATCGGGGGCCGCGACAGCTCGATGAAGCCTCCCTCGACCGGCAGGTGGGGCGCGCGCTTCCGCACCCGGGCGACCAGCTCGCCGAACTCCTCCGTCGCCCGCCCGTCGCGGCTGCCGTGGCCCATGATGAGGAGCCCCGTGCCGCCCCCCTCTCTCCCGTTCTCGACCGTCATGTCAGACCTCCTCGTAGTAGAGCAGAGCGTTCAGCGCCGCCGCGGCGACCGCCGAGCCCCCCTTCGGGCCGCGGTTGGCGACCGCGGGCAGCCCGCTTTCGATCAGCATCTCCTTCGACTCGGCCGCCCCTACGAAGCCGACGGGCAGCCCGATCACGAGCGCCGGGCGCGTGTCCATCTCAAGGAGCTCGAAGAGCGCCGTCGGCGCGTTCCCGACCACCCACACCGCCCCCTCACCCGCCTCTCCCGCCGCGACCCGGAAGCCCGCAGCCGAGCGAGTGATGCCGCACCCCTCCGAGAGCCGCCGCGCCCGCGGGTCGGAGACGAGGCAGAGGACCTCCCGCGAGGTGATCCCGGCGGCCACCATCCCGGCGTCGGCGACGACCGGCACCCCGGAGCGCAGGGCGTCGAGGCCGCCGCGCAGCGCACCCTCGTCGAGGACGAGGGTGTCGGCGTACTCGGGGTCGGCGGAGGCGTGGATCACGCGCTCGGCGACCGCCCGCGAGAGCGGTCCCAGGCCCGAGAGGTCCACCAGGGAGCGCAGGATACGGTAGCTCTCCTCCTCTATCGGGTGAACGCGCCTCAACGCCGCTCCGCCTCCCCCACCTCGACGCAGGCGGCGACCGGGCAGACCTCGGCGCACTCGGCGCAGCCGGTGCAGCGGTCCTCGAGCACGACGAGCGGCGAGGGGTGCTCGCGGGGGGCCGGACGGATCGCCCTCTCCGGGCACGTCAACAGGCAGGCCCCGCAGCCCGCGCAGAGGTCCGTGACGGCGAAGACGCTCACAGGGCGTACCCCCGCGGCGTGACCATCCTGCCCGCCCGCACCACCGTCCGCGAGCCGCCCACGACCACGACCGTCAGCATGTCCACGCCCTCCGGCCTCAGGGAGCCGAGGTCCGTGATGCGGACCTCCTGCGCGGGCCGGTAGGCGTCCCGGACGATCCCGACGGGGGTCTCGGGAGGGCGGTGGCGCAGCAGTATCTCGCGCGCCTTCCCGAGCTGCCAGTCGCGGCCTCCCGACCTCGGGTTGTACAGGGAGACCACGAAGTCCCCGAGCGCGGCGGCCTCCAGGCGCCGCTCGATGACCTCCCACGGCGTCAGCAGGTCGGAGAGGCTCACCGAGCAGTGGTCGTGCCCGAGCGGCGAGCCGAGGAGCGAGGCCGCCGCCTGCGCCGCCGTGACGCCCGGCACCACGATCACGTCCACTTCTTCTCCGGCCATCTCCAGCGCGGGCGAGGCCATCCCATAGACGCCGACGTCGCCGCCCGAGACGAGGGCGGCGCTCCCCCCCGCGCGCGCCTCCGCGAGCGCCAGCTCCGCGCGGGCGACCTCCTCTCCGAGCGGCGGCGTCAGGACGCGCGTCCCCGGGCGCAGGAGGTGGCGGACGCGGGACACGTACTGCTCAAGGCCGACGACCAGCTCCGAGGCGGCCAGGGCCTCGCGGGCGAGGGGCGGTACCAGGACCTCGTCCCCCGGCCCGAGGCTCACCAGGTGGAGCCTCCCCCTCGCCGACAGCCTCCCGACGGCAAGCGTCACCATCGCGGACCTGCGCTTCTCCACGACGAGGTCCGCCCCGGACCGCACGACCGACGCCTCCGCCACACTCGGCGTCCCGACCGCCCCGCGCACGATCTCCGAGGGGTTCGGCACCTCCACAGCCGAGAGCTCCTCAGCCCCGTAGAAGCGGAGCGGGACGCCGAGCCTCTCGGCTGCCCGCAGCAGCCCCGGCTCCCCCCTCTTCGCCTCCACGCTCGCCAGAGAGGCGACGCTCCCCGCCGCGAGCCCGGCCTCCGCCAGTGAGCGGCGGAGGAGGCCCAGGATCTCGGCCTCCCCCGCCCCGCGGCTGCACCCGACGCCGACGACGAGCGAGGGCGGCCGGTAGACGACGGCGGGCCCCGGAACCTCCGCCGTCCGATCGGAGACGAGGATCAAGGGCGGCTCCATCGCCCGCGAGCGCACGACGTTCTCCGGCAGCGGTCCGAGCGGCCAGCGCGCGTCTGAGACGAGGTTGACCCGCTCCCCCGAGACGAGCGCGGCCCCGACCGCCGCGACGTCCGATCCCTCCTCCAGGCGGAAGCCGAGGTGCGCGCCGAAGGCGTCGAGGACCGGGTATTCCAGAGAGTCGCTCGCCGTCGTGATCACGGGCTCCGCCCCAAGCGTCGCGGCGACCCGCCGGGCGAGCGCGTTCGCCCCGCCGCCGTGCCCTCCCGCGAGTGCCACGGCGAAACGGGCGGCGTCGTCCACGCAGACCACGCCGGGATCGGTCCACTTGTCCGAGAGCAGCGGTGCGACGAGGCGCACGGCGGCGCCCGTGGCCAGAAAGAGCACGATCCCCTCGCACTCGTCCCAGGCACGGCGCAGAGCCTCCCGCGGTCTGCCGTCGTAGAGCCGGGCGTCCGGCCAGGCGGCGGCGAGGTGGGCCGCGTTGCGGCGACCGTTCGCGGTGGCGGCTACGAGCCCGATCACGGCCTCCTCCCAGAGACGATGAAGACCGGCGACCGGGGGGCGAGCCGGTGCAACGTCCCGACGCCCTTCACCCGCGACGCCTGCAGGAGCGTGCCCTCGACCTCCAGGCCGCGCCCCTCCAGCAGAGCCGCCGCCGGGACGACCCGCTCCAGCGTCACGAGCGTCAGCACCACCGTGCGCCGCGCGCGGGCGGCGCAGATCCCGACGATCTCCTCGAAGCCGCCGCCCGAGCCGCCGACGAAGACGGCGTCTGGCTCCGGGAGGTCGCGCAGTGCGTCCGGCGCCTCTCCCCCCACGACCCGCACATAGGCGCCGTGCCGGGCGGCGTTGCGCCGGATGCGCTCGCAGCTCTCCGGGTCGCGCTCTACGGCGATCGCGGCGGCCCCGAGGCGGGAGCACTCGACGGCGACCGATCCGCTGCCCGCGCCCACGTCCCAGACGAGGTCGCCCGGTCCGGGGCCGAGGCGGGCGAGGACGAGGGCCCGGACCTCGGGCTTGGTGATCATGGCCGACCGGTGCTCGAAGGCGTCCTCCGGCAGCGCCCACTGCCCGGGGCTCCCGAGGCCGCAGGAGGCCCAGCCCTTCTCGCCCACGGCGCACTCCCCGTCCACGACGAGCACCACGTTGGGGTCGCGCCACGAGCGCCCGGCGACCTCGTCCGCGCCGCCCCGGAAGACGCGCTCGTCGGGCTCCCCGAGCCTCTCGGCGACGTAGAGTGTCCGGCGTGCGCCCCGCAGCTTTTGCGCGAGCTCTGCGGGGCCGAAATCTGGGGAGGTGAGGACCGCCACCTTCGGACGAGCGAGGCAGACGTTCACCGCCCGGCGCGGGTCGCGGCCGTGGGCGCTCACGACGGCGGCGTCATCCCAGGGCAGCCCGGCGCGCGCGAAGGCGAGCGCGACGGAGGAGACGGCGGGCAGCACGCGCACCCTCTCCCGGCCGAACCGCTCGGCCAGCAGGCGCACGACGCCGAAGAAGCCCGGGTCCCCCGAGGCGAGCACCGCGACGGGTCCGTCCGCGGCGGAGATCTCGTCGAGCGCCCCCGAGAGATCCCCCTCCAGCACGGCGGCGCGCCCCGGCTCCACGCCCAAAGAGGCCAGGTGCCGCCTGCCGCCGGCCACGAGAGCGGCCTCCTCGACGGCCCCCCGCGCCTCCGGCCTGAGCGCCCCCCCGTCGAGCCCGACGACGGTGATGCGGCTCAAGAGCCCCTCCGGGCGGTCAGCTCCAGGGCGCCGGGGCTCGCCCCGACCGGCTCCAGCGAGTCGAAGTCCACCATGATCGCGTGCATCTCCAGCGCGCCTCCCGCGTACTCGCGCAGATTCTCCGCGACCCGCTCGCAGAGCAGGTGCGGGGCGTGATCCAGCCCTGCGGCG
>JBFLXF010000264.1:0-4461 GCA_040757515.1 Actinomycetota bacterium | reverse complement strand
GGGCGTGCGTTCCCACGAGCACGTCCACCTCGCCGGAGGCGAAGTCCCTGAGGATCCTCTTCCGGTCCGCCGGACGTGTGAAGCGCGAGAGACTCTCAACGCGCACGGCGAAGCGGCCGAGCCGCTCCTTGAAGGTCCGCTCGTGCTGCTGGACGAGGATCGTAGTCGGGGCGAGCAGCATCGTCTGCTTTCCGGCGAGCGACGCCTTGAAGGCGGCCCGCACCGCGACCTCGGTCTTGCCGAAGCCCACGTCGCCGCAGACGAGCCGGTCCATCGGGTGCGGGCTCCGCATGTCGGCCTTGACCGCCGAGATCGCCGCCTCCTGGTCCGGCGTCTCCCGGTACGGGAAGCTCTCCTCGAGCTCCCACTCCCACTCCGAGTCTTCCGGGAAGGCGAACCCTGGAGCCGCGGCCCGCTCGGCATGCAGCCGCAAGAGCTCCCCGGCGAGTGCCTTGACGCGCTTGCGTACCCTGTCGGTGACCTGCACCCACGTCGAGCCGCCCAGCTTGTCGAGCCTGGCGACCTCGCCGCCAACGTACTTGTGCAGCAGCTCCATCTGCTCGTAGGGCACGAACAGGGTGTCGCCGCCTCGGTAGCTGACCTGCATGTAGTCGCGGGTGGCCCCGAGAACCTCTTTCGCCACAAGCCCCTCGAAGCGCCCGATGCCCTGCGTCGCGTGCACCACCAGGTCCCCGGCCTTCAGGTCGGCGAAGGAGGCGAGGGAGCGCCCCGCGCGGCGGGGACGCTCGCGGTGGCGGCCCAGGATCTGGTCGCGCCGCACGACCGCGAGGCCGCCGCCGGGAAAGGTGAACCCCTCCTCGATCTCGCGCGGCACCGCGTAGAGCCCCGGACCGAGGGAAGGATCGGCCCGCTCGGCCTCTGCAACCTCGCGATTGATCTCGCCAAGAGCATAGATCGTGCGCCGCGCCTCCCCCACCGAAGCGCACGCGATAAAGACCGCGAGCCCATCTCTCACGAGATCGTCGAGCCTGCGCGCGGCCTCGCGCAGGCTGCTCGCGAACGCCACGACCGGCGGCGCGTTGACCGTCTCACCCTCCTCGCCGGAGGAGAAGAGGAGATCCGGCTCCGGCAGCTCGCGGTCGTAGAGTTCCTCCACGAGTCCGTCCATCTCCTCGGGCAGCCCCTCGCGCGGCTCCTCGCCCCAGATCCGGAAGCGGTCACCAAGCAGGTCTCGGGGAGAAATGGGCTCCAGGTTCAGCAAAAGCCGGTCGAGGCCGGGAACGCGCACGCCGCGCAGGGCCTCCTCGGGCAACCGCTCGTCGCTTCCGGCAGCCAGTTCCCCCAGGTCGCCCTCGCGCGCGGCGTAGACAGTGACGGCGTCCAGCTCCCGGACAACGCGCTGGGTGGCCAGCGAGACGGCCCGGACGCTCTCGATCTCGTCGCCCCACCACTCGACGCGCACCGGCGAGCGTCGGGTGCTCGGGAAGACGTCCACGATCCCGCCGCGCACCGCGAACTCGCCGTGGCGGTAGACCCGGTCCACCCGCTGGTAGCCGAGCGCGACGAGCCTCTCCAGCGCCGCCTCCTGCTCCACCTCCTCGCCGGGGATGAGAGGCAGCGGCTGGTAGAGCGGCGTCCTCTCCATGAGCGCGAGCGGCCCCGCGATCGCGACACGAGCGTCGCGCAGCGAGTGGAGCGCCCGCTGCCGGCGCCCGACGCGGACGACCTCCGGCTCGAAGACGTCACCGTAGGGAACCCCACGCGAGGGCAGATGTACGACGGGACCGTCCGTAAAGCATGAGGCGTCGCGGGCGTAGCGTTCAGCGTCCTCCTCGCTCGAGGCGAGAAGGAGCACGGGGGTCTCTTCCCTCGTCGCCAGATACGCCCGTATCCTGCGCGGGGCGCGCAGGAGGTTCGTGCTTAGCTCGTTAAACACCAGCAGATTCTACCCGGATAAGCGAAGATACAAAGCGCGCCCATCACACACAGTGCCGGAATAGCCGCGGCGCGGAATAGAAGGAGGTGGAGGTTGTCTCTGGTGGAGCGGTTGAACGAGCGGAGTTCGGGGCGGCTGCCGGGTCTGATCGGACTCCGGATCCTGGCCGCCGAGCGCGGCAAGATCTCCAGCCATCTCACACTACGAAACGAACTTCTCGCCCCGAACGGCTACCTGCACGCCGCGACCGTCGTCGCGCTCGCCGACACCTCCTGCGGCTACGGCTGCTTCGCGAGCCTCCCGGAGGGTGCCGAGGGCTTCACAACCGTCGAGCTCAAGACGAACTTCGTCGGGACCGCCCGGGAGGGCGCTATACGGTGTGAGGCCGCGCTCGTCCATGGCGGACGGACCACACAGGTCTGGGACGCGACCGTCGCGGGCGAGGAGAGCGGCAAGACGATCGCCCTCTTCCGCTGCACGCAGATGATCCTCTATCCCCGCTGAGTTCTACGTCCGCTCCTTGCTCCCCGCGCCGACACCCGTCACGAGCGCGACGCTGAGGAGGATTACTACGAGCCCCAGGAGCGTTCCCGGCCCGAACGGCTCCCCCAATAGTACGACCCCGAAGAACACCCCGAACCCCGGTGCCAGAAACGTCACAGTGAGCGTACTCGTCGGTCCTACGCTCGCGATGAGGCGAAAGTAGATCAGGTACGCCGCAGCCGTGCACAACAGAGCGAGCGTAAGCGCGGAGAGCGCGGCGGGGAGAGGCACCGGCTCGCCGGGAAGGGTCGCCGCCGCGAAAGGAAGGAGCGCGACGGCGGCGAAGGCCTGCTGGCCGGTCGCCAGCGTCAGCGGCCGGACGCCGGAGAACGCAACCTTCGCGTAGGTGCCGCCGAGGGCATAGAAGAGAGCGGCCAGGAGCATCGCCCCGACCGCGACGAGAACGGTCCAGTTGACCGGCAGCGGATCGAGACCCACGAGAACCGCCACCCCGGCTATGCCCAGGAGAACGCCGGCGGCCTTCCTCGCGGTCAAGGGCTCGCCGAGCCAGGCGGCGCCGACGAGGGCGGCGAAGAGCACGGTTGTGGAGTTCAGAATCGCCGCCAGCGAGGCGGTTATGTGAATCTCGGCGAAGGCGATCAGGGAGAAAGGCACCGCCGCGTTGAACGTCCCCATGATCAGAAACGGCCGCCACAGTTTGCGGACCTCCGGCACGACACCCAGAGCGGTGGCGAAGGGCAAGAGCGCCAGCGCCGCGACACCTACGCGCACCTCCATGAGGGTGAAGGGACCGAGCACCGGGACCGCAACCCGGATAAACAGAAAGGAGCTGCCCCAGATCGCGCCGAGAAGCACGAGCAGTCCGAGGTCTCTCGTCTTCACGCCGCTCCTGCAGAGACATCGCTCAAGAGCCGTACGCACGGACGATCTCGCCCGCGTGCTCCTCTGCCAGCACTCGCCGCTCGTGCTCCAGCAGCCGTTCCTTGAGATGCAGCCCGCCAGTGAACCCGCCGAGTGTGCCGTCGGCGGCTATGACGCGGTGGCACGGCACCACGACCGGCAGCCGGTTCGTCGAGTTGGCTCTGCCTACGGCCCGAGCCGCTCCGGGGCGTCCGACCATCTCCGCGACCTCCGCATACGAGCGTGTCTCGCCGAACGGGATGCTCATGAGCGCCCGCCACACCGCCATCTGCCACTCGGAGCCGGCCAGCGCTATCTGCAGTTCGAACGCCCGGCGCACGCCTGAGCTGTACTCCAGCAGTTCCTTCCGAACCCGGGCGGTCTTCTCCGGATCGTGCGAGACGACTACGCCGTCTCGCTCAAGCTCCTCTTCGGCATCGAATTCGTAGTTACCCTCGGTGAACTTCGCCCAGAGGAGGACGCCGCTCTCATCTACTGCAAAGGCGAGCGGCCCCGCAGGGGACCCGACCTCGTCCACGTACACTCTCACGCTACCACCTCTCTCTGTTCGTATCTCGTGCCCCTCCATCTCCCGGACCGGCCCACAGGTGCTGCACGGCGTAGGAACGCCACGGCCGCCAGCGTTCGGAGATCGCCGCAGCGCTCGCCGGGTCGTCCGCGAGCCCGAGCCGGGCGAGACCGCGCCGTACCCCGAGGTCCGCCGGCAGAAAGGCGTCCGGGTCTCCGAGACCGCGCATGGCGATGTAGGAGGCCGTCCACGGCCCGATCCCTTTGAGCGTCATCAGCCTCTCCCTCGCTTCCTCCCGGTCGACCCCGGGGTCGAGAACCGCCTCGCCTGTGGCCACGGCTCGGGCGAGAGCCCGCAGCGCCTCACGCCGCGCCTGCGGCATCGGAAGCCGCGCCGCACCGGTCTCCGCAATGGCGCCAGGCTCGGGGAAGAGGCGCGTGAGCCCGTCCCCGGCGAGCGGTTCGGACAGGGATTCCCCGCAGAGATCGACGAGGCGCCCGGCGAGAGCGCGGGCTCCGGACACCGAGACCTGCTGGCCGAGTACGGCCCGCACGGCAAGCTCTGCCGCATCCACGCTGCCGGGCACGCGCCGCCCCGGAGACCGCCGCACGAGGAGTGCCAGCGCCGGGTC
>JBFLXF010000263.1:0-4497 GCA_040757515.1 Actinomycetota bacterium | reverse complement strand
CAACGATCTCCTGCGAAGAGGGGCGCTCGGGATCCTCTTTGCTTTCAGTTCCCTATCTAACGGGAGTTGCTCTGCAACCCGAACAAGCTCTCGGCCGACGCGCGCGCGGTCTTCCTTTCAGTTCCCTATCTAACGGGAGTTGCTCTGCAACGCGGCGGCGCGCCTCCGGCGTATCGCCGCGAGATGCTTTCAGTTCCCTATCTAACGGGAGTTGCTCTGCAACCGAGCATGAGATCCTCGATTGCAGCGTGGCGCAGAGCTTTCAGTTCCCTATCTAACGGGAGTTGCTCTGCAACCGCAGGGTTCCGACTTCTCTGCCCCGCCGCCTGGCGGCTTTCAGTTCCCTATCTAACGGGAGTTGCTCTGCAACCTGCCAGGCGTACAGCACCACGCGGACGATGCACAGCCCTTTCAGTTCCCTATCTAACGGGAGTTGCTCTGCAACAGGTCGGACTGCGGCGCTATCCCTACCGTGTCCTGCCCTTTCAGTTCCCTATCTAACGGGAGTTGCTCTGCAACCTCGCCGTCCCGCAGGCGCCAGGGGCTCCTTTCCGCTTTCAGTTCCCTATCTAACGGGAGTTGCTCTGCAACCTGCCGCCCGGCGTGCAGGCCGTAATGAGGCGAATCTTTCAGTTCCCTATCTAACGGGAGTTGCTCTGCAACATGACGCTTTTCGATGATTGACTTTTTTTCTGAAATCTTTCAGTTCCCTATCTAACGGGAGTTGCTCTGCAACATCCGACGGTAGGCCTGCTCCAGGGTGCCCGCCTCCCCTTTCAGTTCCCTATCTAACGGGAGTTGCTCTGCAACCGGACTTGTGCGAGCTTGTTGCTGCTTATTATCCGCCTCTTCCTTGGCGGTTTTCAAGGTTCTGACCCGCTGTTTCCAGGGGTGGGTGCTTCTCGATGGATATTAGCATGATAGGTGATTCAGACTACGGTTCGCAAGGTGCCTTTTTGCGGTTTTGCCCTGCCGGTCTGCGAACGGTGGGTTTGTGTGGTTTTGCAGCTAGAATGTGAGTCAACCCGTGTCCAGGGGGCGCAGGGTGCGCGAGCTTGATGCTTTTTGCTACGGAGGTTTGCGAAAGGTGAGGGGCTGAGGTGGGAGAGATGGGGGCGGCTCGAGGTGTGTTGGTGCTGCTCCGCGCGCTCTCCGAGGGACCTGCGTCGAGACGACAATTGGAGGAGGCTCTCGCGGAGGCCGGAATCGTACGGGACGAGCGCACGGTTCGCCGGTGGCTGGAGGTGCTTCGGGAGGAGGGTTTTGAGATCGAGCGCACGGCGGGACGTTACGAGTTGCGCGGTTCTCCTATCCGCCTTGCGTTCGACGAGTACGAAGCGCTGGCTGCGTTGAGCGTGCTGGAGTCCCTGGCAGAGCGGGAGCCGGTCTATGGGGAGCGGCTCGGTTCGGCGGCGGGGAAGCTACGCGCGGCCCTGCCCACGCGGTTGCTGAAGTTCGTGGATCGGGGACGGATCGAGTTCGAGCTTTCTTCGGCCAGCGATCCACCGGAGGATCCGAACGTCATAGATGTCCTGAGACAGTCGGCGCATCGCAACCAGCGGGTCAAGATCCTCTACTATAGCCTGAGGTCCGGCACTCTCTCCTGGAGGGCGCTCGAGCCCGTGCGCGTCTACCACGCCCAGAAGGCGCACCGTCTCTACGCGTATGACCCGGATGCCAACGAGTACCGGGAGTTCAGGATCAGCCGCGTCAGAGAGGCGCGGATGCTGCCAGATAAGTTCTCCCCAGAAGCCCACGTCCGCCAGCTCAAGCCGGTGAAGATCTGGCTCGACCAGAAGTCCTACACCGCCTACGGCAGATCTATCATCCCCGATCCCCACGCCAGGGTGGAATCCCTGGACGGCGGAGAGGCGATAATCGAAGGGGCGACGCCCAGCACCTTCTGGACTGTCCGCGAGATCGCGGCTCTGGGCCCTGGTGCGAAGATCCTCGGCGGTACCGAGCTCAAAGAGGAGTTCCTCTCCTTCCTGCGCGAAACCCTCGAAAAATACGAGTAGAACCCGCCAAAATCCTTGATCCGGTCATAGAGTGTCCGGGCATTGCGGGAGAATAGGGGCGACAGGCCAAAAGGTTGCCCACGAAGGTCCGAGGATGGGAACGTGGGAGAGGTGTTCGTAGAGGGTTTTGGGGTCTCGGTCTCCAAGAAGAGCGAGCGGCTGGTGGTGAAGCGCAAGGGGGAGGTGATCTTCGAGCGCCCCTTCTTCGACGTGGAACGCGTGATCGTCTCCACCGAAGGCGCGACCATCTCGGCGGCCGCGATCCACGAGTGCGTCAAGCATGGGATACCTTTGGAGTTCCTCTCCTTCTCCGGTGCTCCCTACGCCAGCCTCGTCTCCCCAAGCCTCGGGGGCACGGTGAGGACTCGCAGAGAACAGCTTCTGGCCTACGAGGACCGGCGCGGTGTGATCCTGGGCAAGGCGTTCGCCGTGGGCAAGCTCAAGAACGCTGCCAACAACCTCAAGTACCATGCCAAGTACCGCAAGAGCGCGGATAGGGCAGCCTACGAGTACCTCTACCGGCGGGTGGATAAGATCGAGGAGCTCACCCGGCAGGTCGAGGAGGTCGAGGGCGCCTGTGTGGACGAGGTGCGCGGCGCGTTGCTGAACGCCGAGGGGCGCGGGGCGGCGCTCTACTGGGAGGGCATAAAGAGGATGGTCCCGGAGTTCGCCGGCCGCGAGGGACGCGGGGCTACGGACCTCGTCAACTCGCTGCTCAACTACGGCTACGGCATCCTCTATAATCGCGTTCTCTCGGCGGTCACGCGAGCGGGCCTCGACCCCTTCGCCGGTTACGTCCACACCGATAGGCCCGGCAAGCCCTCTTTGGTCCTCGATCTGATCGAAGAGTTTCGTGGTCCCGTCGTGGACCGGGCGGTGCTCGGGATGCTCGGGACCGGGTTCAAGGTCGGGATGGACGGCGAGAAGCTCGACGAGAAGACGAAGAAGCTCCTCGCCGGGAAGGTGCGTGAGAGGCTCGCGGTCCGCGTCAAACACCGGGGCAGAAAGCACTCTTTAGAGAACGTCCTCCATATCCAGGCCCGGAGCGTGGCGAGCTTCGTGCGGGATGGGGTTCGGTACAGGCCGTTCGTGGGGAGCTGGTAGTTGGGCTACGTCCTCCTCATCTACGACATCCCGGACGACCGCATCCGGCACAAGGTCTCCGAGCGGTGTAAGGACTACGGCCTCTCGCGCATCCAGTACTCCGCCTTCGCCGGAGAGCTCGACCGCAACCGGCGCGAGGAGTTGATGCTGCGTCTCGCAAAGACGCTCGGGAAGAAGGAGGGGGTCATACGCCTGCAGCCCGTGTGCAGCCGGGACCTCTCGCTCGTGAGGGAGATCTCCATTGAGCCCGCTTGAGCTTGCCGTCACCGACGTCCGGCAGCACGTCTACTGCCCGCGCATCCCCTACTATCGCTACACCCTGCCGCTGGAGCGCCCGGTGACCGCTAAGATGGACCTTGGCAAGGAGGAGCACGAGAGGACTTCGGCGAAGGAGGCTCGCCGCACCCTCAAGGCTTACGGGATAAAGGAGGGCGAGCGCAAGTTCGGGGTGGACCTGTACTCGAAGAGCCTGGGGTTGCGCGGCAGGATAGACATGGTCATCTTCACGCCGCATGAGGTCATCCCGGTCGAGTACAAGATGACCGCCGGCGTCGGGCTGCACCACAAGTACCAGCTCACCGCCTACGCTATGCTCGCCGAGCACACCTACTCCCGCACCGTAAACCGCACCTTTGCCTACCTCACCCCGGCCAAGAGGGCACAGGAGATTCCCATAACGGGCGCGATGCGCGGACAGACAAAGAAGATCCTGGACGAACTACGCGCCTCCATAGCGGACGAGCGCCTCCCCAGACCGACCCCGCACCGCAAGCGCTGCGCTGGCTGCGAGTACC
The DNA here is from genome assembly GCA_040757515.1 of Actinomycetota bacterium. Taxonomy (GTDB): domain Bacteria; phylum Actinomycetota; class Rubrobacteria; order Rubrobacterales; family Rubrobacteraceae; genus JBFLXF01. Next base: position 581 of record JBFLXF010000263.1, on the reverse strand, counting down.
GCCGCTTCTGCGGCGACGTGCTAACCGGAGGAAGCTGATGTTCATGCCCACCGCAGAGGAGAGAAAGCGCCTCCTACGCGGCACCATCCCGCGGGCGCGCAAGCTCGGCGTGGACGACACCTTGCGCGGCTGGAGCTGGTCCGCACCGCCGCTCCTCTCGCCCTACGAGGTGCCCTTGGGGCTCTCGGAGGTCGCCAATGCCTACTGTGAGACGGGACGCGACGTCTATGCCCGGCGCATCCTCGGCGCGGAGCCCGAACCCAGCGAGAAGATGATGCTCGGGAGTGCCCTGCACGGTGCTTTGCGCGCCTGGATCGTCCACGCCAAGAGAAGCCTCTACCAGAGCGGCGTCGGGGAGATCGAAGAAGCCGTGCGAGAGATACGGGCCTTCCCCGAGCCGGAGCTCCCGGAAGCCAGGACCCTCGTCGCTTACGAGGCCGACGCCATCGAGTTCAGGTTGCAAGAGGCGATGAGCCAGTTCCCCCGCATCGAAACCGACGCACTCGTCGCCCAGGTGTTGCCTATAACTCTAGGCCAGATGCTCGACGGCTCCTTCCTGGGGCTCTCCCGCCGTCTCTCCA
>JBFLXF010000262.1:0-4502 GCA_040757515.1 Actinomycetota bacterium | reverse complement strand
CAGAATCATGCGGCACGCCCCGCTGCCCAGGTCCCGCAGCTCCACGACGTTGGGGCGCTGCTCGTCGAGCACGTCCTTACCCACGATCCCAACGTCGGCCGCCCCGTGCTCGACGAAGACCGGCACGTCGGAGGGTCTGCTGACTATGAACTCCGCCCCTTCGGCCTCGTAAACGAGCCTGCGCCCGTCGTCGCGCAGCACATCCACCGGCAGACCCGCCGAGCCCAGAGCCGCCAGCGCATCCTCGAAGATAGCCCCCTTGGGCACCGCGATCCTCAGCCCGCTCACCCGAGCACCCTCCGGACTACCGTGGCCTCATCCGCGAGCTCGAACGCGTCGGCGCCCGAAGGCGAGAGCTTGACGCCGCCATCCGCGAGGTAAGCGACCCATCCGGCGTCCACGGAGCGGGCGTAGCGGAGCGCGGCATCCGGCGGCAGATCCTCGGCGAGATGCAGGACCGGCACGCTCGCGGCCCTGAGCCCCTTGGCCGCGAGCGTCGCCTCGATGGAGCTCCCGATAAGAACGAGTAGGGGCTGCGCGTCCTCGGGGGGCAGCACGGAGATCAGGCGCTCCAGCGAGATGGCGAAGCCGGTGGCCGGCAGGGGCTCTCCGAAGCGGGCGAGCAGGTTGTCGTAGCGCCCGCCTCCCGCGACGGTGAACCCGAGCCCGGCGGCGTAGACCTCATAGACGGCGCCCGTGTAATAGTTGCGCCGCCCGATGAGACCGAGGTCGAGCATCACCGCGCCGAGGCAACCGTGCGCCTCCAGGTGCGCCAGGATCTCGCGCAGGTTCTCCAGGGCACCGGCGGCGTCCCCGAGGGCGTATCTCTCCGCCTTCTCCAGCACGCCGCCGTCGGTGGCGGGCCCGACGAGGCGCGGAATGCCGCGAACGCCCGCGGCTATCTCGTCGGGAAGGGAGGCGGAGATCTCATCCACCCGCACCAGATCCTTGTCCGCGAGCGCGATGAGCAATGCGTGAGCCTCCTCCGGGGCGGCGCGGCGCAGGTAGCCTTCGTAGAAGGCGGTCTGCCCGAGCACGAGCACGTAGTCCCTCGGGGCGCGCAGTCCGAGCGACTCGAAGGTCTCCACGAGCAGGGCGATGGCGCCGGCATCCTCGCCGGGGCTCGAGGAGCCCACGACCTCCACCCCAGCCTGGTGGAACTCCGCGCTCTGGCCGCGCCCGACGCTCGCCCGGCGGTAGACGGGCAGGCTGTAGGAGAGCTTGTGCGGCGGCGGGCTGTTGCGCAGGCGCTGGGCGACCAGGCGGGCTATGGGGGTGGTCATCTCGGGGCGCAGCAGAACCATCTGGTTGTCCCCGTCGAAGAGCTTGAAGGAGGTATCCCGGAGCTTGCGCTCGTCCACGACCTCGGCGTACTCGAGCGCAGGCGTAACGACCTCCCGGAAGCCATGCGCCCGGAACCGTTCCCGCACCCTCGCCTGCACGTCCAGAAGCCGCGTGGACTCGGGGGGCAGCACGTCGCGCGTGCCCGGAGTGGTAGAGAACTTTCTCGGCGTATCCCTCATCAGAGAGGCTATCTTAACCGATGCGTCCGGATATGCGACCCCGCCTCGCTCGCCGGAGCTACTGGTAGGTAACGACCGCCGGGGCCGGGTCGAGGGTCAGGATCTGCTCCGGGTTCAGGACGGGCGTATCCTGCCGGTAGAAGACCTTGAAGCCGCCGTACTGGATGGGATCGTCGCGCACCAGGAGGCGGTACTTGGTAAATTTGTCCTCCGGCCCGCCGAAGCCGTCGGCGTGCAGCACCACCTCTACGTCATCGGTAGGCTCTATAGCCCGCTTGTTGGTAACGATGCCGGCCTCGAACTGGTGGACCATGAGCACCTTGTCCGGCAGGTCCTCCCTCTCGACCAGCTCGTCGAGGTAGTTGACGGCCTCCTGTATCTCGGTACCATCCACTTCCCCGAGGTCCACACCGGGAACCTCGCCGGGTTCGACGGAGTACTCGGTATCTATGGCGAGATGCACGTGCGGCTGCTTCAGGAAGGGCTCCAGGATCTTCACCTCGTGCATCACCGACGCGCTCCCGAGCTGCACGTCCAGCATCAGCAGAGCATCGTGTTTCTTCGCAAGCTTAGAGTACTTCTCGATCTCCTCTGCAGGGGTCTGCGCGACGTAGAGACCGTCCGGGCCGGGATCGCGCTGCGCCACCGAGGCGATAAGCTCTATCATCGGCACGGCGGGCCGTCCGGGGTCTGCGGCGGAGTAGGCCGCGGTCTGCTCCTTCAGACGGCGCATCATCTCCTCCGGCGCATACTCGCCGAGTATGCCCATCCGCTCCTCCCACGGGTGCCCGTAGTAGGCCACGAGCCTGTGCTCCTTCAGCGGACCGTCGGTGCGGTCCTCCGTCCCGGCGAGGAGCGTCCGTCCCTCCGGGACGCTGCGTTCGGCGCCAGGATCGGCGACGGTGGTCTCCTCCTCCTCGCCGTACTGCGCCGACGCAGCGGAGCCCTCCAGGCGCCCGATGGCGATGTCCTCGAGCACGCCCTGATCGAGCCCGTTGCGGGGCTCCCCGGCCACGGATCGGTCCTCCGGCGGCGGTATGACCCCGAAGGGCTGCTCGGGCTCCTCATTCTTCTTCCCGCCCGCGGGCTCGTCCGTGGTCTGCTGCGGGGCCTCGCCTCCATCTGCGGGCTCGCCCCGCGAGGTGAGCGGTTCCTCCGCGCTCCCGGCGCCGCAGCTCTGCGCGAGGGTGAGGACCCCGGCCACAAGCAGAGCGCCGAGCGCGGCGAAGAGCAAGATACCTGTAATGAGACGACCCCGGCGCCGCCTGGCGCGACGCCTCTCGAAGTTGGAGCCTGCGGCCAGAGCATCCTCCCTTCCATGGACGTGAGATGCCATCTTATCCCGCCCGCAGACGGCATGCTACTCGAAGACGACGGTGCGGTTGCCGTCCACGAGAACCCGGTCCTCAAGGTGCCAGCGCACGGCGCGGGCCAGCACGCGCCGCTCCACCTCGCGCCCGAGACGCACCAGGTCGTCTACAGTGTCGCGGTGGCTGACGTGGGCGACGTCCTGGTGGATTATGGGTCCGGCGTCGAGCTCCTCGGTGACGTAGTGGGCCGTGGCGCCGATGATCTTCACGCCCCGCTCGTGCGCCCGCCGGTAGGGGTCAGCCCCGACGAAGGCCGGCAGGAACGAGTGGTGGATGTTGATGATCCTCTCCGGGTAGGCGGAGACGAACCCGGGGGTGAGGATCTGCATGTAGCGCGCGAGCACGATGAGGTCCACCTCATGCTCTGCGAGCAGATCGAGCACTTTCGCCTCCTGCTCTGCCTTTCTCTCTTTCGTGACCGGCAGATGATGGAAGGGGATGCCGTAGCCCTCCGCGCGGGAGGCGAGGTCCGGGTGGTTTGAGACGACGAGCGGTATGTGGGCGTCGAGTTCCCCGGCGTCCCACCGCCAGAGAAGGTCTATGAGGCAGTGATCGTAGCGGGAGACCAGGATCGCCATGCGCTTGGGCGCGTCGGTGTAGGAGATGCGCCACTCCATCCGGTGCCTCCTCGCCAGCGGCGCAAAGGCCGCGTCGAACTCGCCGCGCTCGAGGCCGAAGCCCTCGCCCTCAATCTCCAGCCTCATGAAGAACCTGCCGGAATCACTCACGTACTGATCAGCGGAGAGGATGTTCCCGTCGTGCATCGCGACGAACGAGGAGACCGCCGCGATCAGCCCCTTCCTGTCCGGGCAGGAGACGAGTAACCTGAGGTTGCAGCTCACGCCCGTTGTGCGTCTGTCGTCTTCACGGCTGGAGCGCATTCTGCTACAACCTTACGCGCACCGCCAGCGCACAGGAGACCGCCATCATGCAGAACATCCTCTACATGACCCCCCAGGCGCGCGACCTCTTCGAGAGGGCGGCGCAGGCAGCGCGCGAAGAGGTCTCCGCCCTGCCGCGGCGCGACGCGGACATCTTCCTGCTGCGCCTGGAGCGCTACTGGCGGGATCTCTATGATGGGCTCGTCTCACCCTACGGCGCCCGCGAGGACTTCGACGGCTTCGTCCTGCGCCTCGTCCGGCTCCTCGCCCGAGGCTACGCCACCCGCTCCGAGGAGTTAAAGCTGCTCGACCTGGAGCGCAGCCTGACCCCCGACTGGTTCCAGAGTGAGCGTAAGATCGGCTACGTCTTCTACGTGGATCGCTTCGCGGGGACCTTGAGAGGCGTAAAGGAACGGCTCCCCTACCTGCGCGAGCTCGGCGGCACCTACCTGCACATGATGCCGCTCCTCAAGCCCCGCCCGGCGCCGAACGACGGAGGCTACGCCGTCGAGGACTACCGGACGGTAGACCCTCGCCTGGGGACGATGGACGACCTGGAGGAGCTGTGTACCGCGCTGCGATCGGAGGGCGTGAGCATCTGCCTCGACCTGGTCCTCAACCACTGCGCCGGCGAGCACGAATGGGCCAGACGAGCGCGGGCCGGGGAGAGGGAGTACCTGGAGATGTTCCATACCTTCCCCGACCGCTCGATGCCCGACCGCTACGAA
>JBFLXF010000261.1:0-4505 GCA_040757515.1 Actinomycetota bacterium | reverse complement strand
TCCCTGCCTTCGGCGGCCTCGCTCCGTTCTTCCTTGTCGGCCGGAGCCTGGATCGAGCCCTTGTAGGAAGGCTCCTCCTGTTTGGTCCCGTCGGTGGCCGTCGTCTCCGGCGCCTGCTGGGCGGCGATGGCCGCGCCCCCGCCCACGGTCAGGGCGGTGGCGGCGAGCGCACCCGCGATCAGCTTCTTGGCGTCCATTGCGTGATCTCCTTATCTTCTTGGCTACGCTTGTCTCTTCTCCCGTCGCGAGCGTCCGCTGCTACATCCGGGGCCTCCTCTCGTCGCTTTGCCGAGGTTCGGCGGGATTCTCGCGGACCAACCTAAGAGGCCCCTAAGAACCAAATTAGAAACGCGCGACGGCGCGGCAGACTCTGCGGAGAGCAGGGGGCGAAAAGCAGTAGAGGCTATCTGGTACGGAGTTGGCCGGTCGGGCTGGGTTGCTTACTCTTGAGGTGGCGAGAAGCCTGAGAGGCCGTCTCCTTTGGCCTTCTATCGAGGCTCTCTACGCCCGCTGCACGTCCACCAGGTCGCCGCGCACGACGAGGCGCACGTCGTAGGCCGGGGGGTTGATGCAGGTCTGCAAGGAGATCTGGCTCTTGCCGGTGGGCTGCATCACCCAAGTGTCGTAGATCGAGACCTCCAGGATCTCCGAGACCACGTACTTGTAGGTGGTGCCGCCCGTGTCGGTGAGTATGATCTCATCCCCGTAGGTCATGCTGGGCAGCGCCGCGAAGTGCATGTAGCTGCCGGTTCCCGCATAGCCGAGCACGTGCGAGGCTATGTAGGTGTTCGAGCCCGGTATCCACGGATAGCCCGTGCCGGGCGCGTGGCCCGCGCCGTTCATCAGCGTCGCATCGTCGACGCCCTCGGCAACGTAGTCGTTCTGCAGGCCCATCTTGGGCACCGTGAGGTACATCTCAGTGCTCGGCGGCTCGGGGACCGCCGCCAGCTCCGCCTCGATGCCTTCTCTGCCGGCGCCCTCGCCACCGGCCTTCTCGCCGTCTTGCTTCTTGACTCGCTCGCCGCTCTCTTTAGGGCCATCTTCGCCCTGTTTCTCTTTGGGCTCCGGGTCTTTGGCGGGAGACGGAGCGGACTCGCCGGACGGACGCTCCACCTCGCCGACCGGCTCCTCGCCGGCGCCCAGAAGATCGGGTGTCGGCCACAGCCCGCCTGCGGAGGACAGTATCACGCCGCCGAGCGTGACAGCGCCGAGCACCAGACCCAGGGCCGCCACGAAGAGGAACGTCCTGCGTCTTCTCTTCGACCTATCCTCTCGCCGCCCCATGCCCGCAACTTCCTTTCCTCGACGCGACCGCTCTACCCCAGGATCTACGCTACGGAGATCTTACCAGCACGGTGGGTGCCGGAAGAAGCTTTCGCGAAGAAATATGGAGGGTTCAACCGGATTTCTTAAGAATCGTTGCCCGGCGGTCCCGCTCCGAGGGACCGCCGGACGTACGGTGGGGCGCTAGAAGCGGAGGAGGCCAGCGACGCCGCCGAACTCGTCGCGCAGGGTGTCGGCGTTCTCGTTTTCGCCGTGGATGAAGTCCAGCCGGGCGCCGCGCTCGGCGGCCAGTTCGACCAGTACATCCTTTAAGGGCCTTATGCGGGTCTTCTCGCCGGAGTAGGGACTCTTCTCGCTGGTCACGTCTAGGATGGCGAGCCCGTCGGCGTCGGACCAGCGCACCTCGCCGTCGAGCTCCCAGAGAACGGCGAGATGGTAGACGCGGTTCTCCTCCTGAAGGGCCTTTATGGTCTCCTCGGGGCCGCGCACGCCGCTCTCCCGGATCTCGGTCAGGAGCTCCCTCTCGCGCTCGAACTCGGCTTTCCGTCTGAGATCTTCCAGGCGTTCGAGAACCTCGCCCTCGGGTGCGCCGAGATCTACGCGGCCCTCGATGACTACCCGGTCCTCGAGCTCGCCGGGCAACGCGTCGCGGAAGGCGGCCGTGATCTCCTCCGGACCCGCCAGTATCAGGCGGCTCACGCCCTCACGGAAGGTGACGTCGCGGGCGAGTTCGCCCATCTCCTTGTAGTAGCGGTGCGCCAGCTCCTGCTGCGTGCGGCCCGCGGCGTCCATGTCCGTCGAGCCATGGCTGCGAGGATAAGGCTGGCTGGGCCTGAGGTCCAGCTCCCTGAAGCCGTTGCCCTTTACCTCTCCGTCGCCGCCCAGCGGCGAGACGACGAAGTATCGGAACCTTTCGGCGTCCAGCACTACCGCGCCGTAGGGTTCATACTCGTCTAGCACCAGAGTCAGCGGGGACACGTCGGGGTCTCCCCAACGGAACGACTCCGGGACATCTACCTGCAGGCGGTGAATCTCGAAGAATCCTTTCTCATCCGCGAAGATTGCCAGCGTCCGGGCGCGGGGGTGCTCCTCGCCTTCGATAGAGCTCCTGACTCTCTCCTGCAGATTCCCGGGGACGCCCAGTTCGTCCATGGCGTCCTTCAGCCTTACCAGGTATGCCCGGCCCTGATTCTCCGGGATCTCCGCGTTTACGCTCAGGTAAGCCGAGAGCAGTGGCCCCTCCCGGCCTGTCACCGACGCTATAGCCTGCTGAAGCTCCTGTGCCTGTGCCATCTTCGAACACCTCTGGTAGGTAGCGTAGTGCGGAATGACCTCGAAAAGGGTTCCCGCGCCGCATGCGGCGTAAACCCTCGATCTTCGAGGCCGACGGGAGCGCCGGGCGGCGGTCAGCCCTCCTGGTAGTCTGCCCGGGAGGCCTGGCCGAAGACCACGCGCTCGCGGTTATCCCGCAGGAGTGCCTTCCCGAGCCTGAGCATCTCCAGCACCCGCTCGTCGGCCAAGGAATAATAGGCATTACGCCCGGTCCGGCGCACTTTCACGTAGCCGCACCAGGAGAGGCAGCGCAGATGGTCCGAGATCCTGGGCTGCGGCGCTCTGAGCTCATCTACCAGCTCGCCGACTCTCATCTCGCCGCGGCGGGAGAGCAGGAGCAGTATGGATAGCCGGGTGGAGTTGGCGAATCCGTTGAATATCTTCGCCAGCTGGCGAAGCTCCTCGCTCTCGCGACCTATCATCGTCTCTCTGAAATGCTCGTCTGTAAACACGCCCTCTCGCAGTTCTTGCATGGCTTGCTCCTTTGCGGCTGTCCGTCGTATATACCACGCAGCGCACGGGTGTACGCCAGATTACAGACACTTTTACCGGGTGTGTTTCGGGCGGCGAGAGGCTGCGGCTCAGCCTGCGGTGCGGAAGGCCAGGCGGGCGGCCGCCAGATCCCAGAGGGCGTGCCCGACGCTCTTGAAGACGACCGTTCCGGTCGGGCGGCAGGGACTTCTCAGGGCTTCGTCGAGGGTGAGGGCGGAGGACCAGTCGAAGGCGCCCTCTCGGTGGGCCTGTATCAGATCGCCCGCCTCTTCACGCGCGCCCTCCGGCGTATCTACGACGACACGCGAGCGGGCGATGAGGCTCGCCGGAAGCTCGGCCGCCTCCGGCTCGAACGAGCCTACCGCCGCCACAAAGGTCCCCTCCGGCGCCTCCTCCGGCAACACCGGCGTCTTCGAGGTAGTCGCCGTCACCACGAGCCGGCACTCTCTCAGGGCCTCATCCGGGGTTCCGGTGACCCGCGCCTTCATGCCGAGTACTCCTGCGAGCTGCGCCAGAGACTGCGCGCTCTCGGGGGTACGGGAGACTATGCAGACGTGCGAGGTGCCGAGCCCCTCGCGGAAGGCTTCGAGATGGGCGCGTCCCTGCGCTCCGGCGCCCACGACGAGGAGCGCGCCATGGGGGTCGGGGGCGAGTTCGCGGGCGGCGAGCAGGGAGAGTGCCGCCGTGCGCCGGGCGGTTACGGTGGCACCGTCGAGGATGCCGAGCCGCTCGCCGGTAGACGCCCGCATCACGACGACCTCGCCCCGGATGGTCGGGAGATCGCGTTCGGCGTTGCCAGGATGGACGGTAACGAGCTTGGTGATCGCCACCTCTCCGTCCGAGGCGGGCATCACTAAGAGGATGCCGTCTTCGGGCAGCGGCACGGAGAGCCGGGGCGGCGCCTCTATGCGCCCCGAGCGGCGGGAGAGGGCGACCTGCCGGATGCTGTCGGCGAGCGCCAGATAGGGGAGGCGGGCGGCGGTCTCGCCGGCGTCCAGTATCCGGCTCAAATGCCGTCCACCTCCGGCAGGGTGTACTCCAGGTCGGCAGGGAGGTCGGGGATGTCCATCTGGGCCTTCTGGAGCCTGCCCGCGTAGTCCCAGTTCATTGCCTGCCAGCGGGTGAACTGGTCGAGGACCCAGATCCCGGAGAGCCTGCTGCCGTTGCCGCTTCTGCCGTTGCCGCCGAAGGGGAGGTGCGCCTCGGCCCCGCTCGTGGAGTTGTTTACCGAGAGCATCCCGGCGGTGTTGCGCTCCCGGAAGCGCAGGGCGTTCTCCGCGTCGCGAGTGTAGATCGCCGCCGAGAGCCCGTAGCCGTGCCCGTTGGACAGCTCAATCGCCTCATCGAATGTCGAGAAGCTTGCCACGCCCACGATAGGCCCGAAGGTCTCCGTCCTG
>JBFLXF010000260.1:0-4526 GCA_040757515.1 Actinomycetota bacterium | reverse complement strand
GTTCTTGACGGTACCCACGCTTATGAACAGTTCCTCGGCTATCCGGCGGTTGGTGTATCCCAGCGCGAGCAGCCTGATCACCTCCACCTCCCGGGCCGTCAGGGAGCGTACGATCTGCTCCCGCTCGGGGTCGAGGATGGGCTCTCTACGCCCTTGCGTCTCGTGGGCGAGCTGTTTGAGCAGCCGCGTCGCCAGGTTGCGGTTCAGGGTGGCCTCGCCGTCGAGAACCTTGCGTATGGCCGTCGCGAGCTGCTGCCCGGGGGCCTCCTTCAGCACATACCCGGAGGCGCCGGCGCGTATGGCCTCCAACATGTAATCCTCGTTCTCATGGACGGTCAGGATCAACACGCTTGTCCGGGGGAAGCGGCGCTTGATCTCCCTCGTTGCAGCCAGGCCGTCCATGCCCGGCATCCGCACATCCATGAGGACCAGATCCGGCCTTACGCTCCCGCAGAGCTCCAGCGCCTCGGCCCCGTCCGACGCCTCCCCGACTATCTCGAGGTCCGGCTCGCGCGACAGCATGGATTTCAGCCCGGCCCGCACCAGCCTGTGGTCGTCTACGACCACGAGCCGGGCCCGCTCAGTTCTCCTGGTTGATCTCTCGTCGTCCAACGGCGTCCCTGCGGCACCCGGATCCACCCACTACCGACGGCCCGATGTTAACACTTTGGTGCTCCCGCACCTAGCGGGGCGCCGGAGATCATGCCCCGGCGGGCCCTGTCTTGCCGGCGCGCAGAACGGCGTCGAGTATGGGACCGGCCGAAGTCCGGAACGGGTCGGCGGCGGGAAGCCCCGTCTCATCGGAGACGGCGGCGAGGAAGGATTCCGCCTCCGCATCGGAGAGACCGCGGGTGTTGGCGCTCACGGCGACGACCGGCGCGGGCTTCACGAGGGCGGCGACCTCCTCGTAGAGCCGGGCGGCGCGCGCCGGAGCAGGACGCGGGACCCCAGCATGGACGCTATCGTCCGAGGCGTCGGTGCACAAGACGAGCGCGTCCGGGCAGGAGCCGTGCAGGAGCCCGAGCGTCACCCCGGAGTAGGCCGGATGCCCCAGAGCGCCCTGACCCTCGACCAGGATCAGGTCCGGCTCCCCGCGCGCGGCCTCCAGCACGAGCCGCTCGGCCGCGCCCGCTATGAAGTCGGCGACGACGGCGTCCACGCAGATCCCCCAGCCCGAGATGACTATCCCGGTCTGGCCCGTCGCGACGAACTCCGCGCCTACGCCCCTCTCGCGGGCGGCCCGCTCTATCTCCAGCGTCGCGGTCATCTTGCCGATGGCGGAGTCGGTGCCGACGGTAAGGACAACTCTCGGCTCCACGCCGAAGCCCTCCCCGGAGAAGAGCGGTATGTCCTGCGGCGGCTCGCGCACGTCCCAGACCCTCGCGCCGGGAAGCTCGGGGGCGAGGCGCTGGTGCAGGCCGCTGACGATCTCCAGTCCCGCCTCCGCCGCCCGGCGCAGAGCCCGCATCCAGTCTGCGGGCAACCGTCCGCCCGCCGGAGCAAGCCCGACGAGCACGGAGGTCGGAGAGTACTCAAGCGCCTCCTCCAGCGTGGCGACTATCGGGGCGTCGCGTTGCAGATGCGGCATGACCTCGAGCACGGTCTTTCCCGCGAGAGTGGAGTCTATGACGGCGACCACTTCGTCCCTGCCGTAGCGCACGACGCCGTGGGCGGTCTTGGCGTGGCGGTTGGCGAACCAGCCGTCGGCGAGGACGGCGTAGCGGCGCTCGGGCATGCCGGCCGGCATCACCGTGGCCTCACCCCCAGGCCAGGCTCTCCGGTGAGCAGGATGCGCCCGTACTCGTACCCGATTCCCTCGAAGGGATCGTCGGAGAGCAGCATCGCGCCGTCGAGGTCCACGAGATCGAAGAGGTCGCTGATGTGCGCGGCGGCGGCGATGCCGAGCGAGGTTTCGACCATGCAGCCGAGCATGACGAGCATTCCGTGCGCCCGGGCGGCGTGGACCATCTCCAGGGCGCGGCGGATGCCGCCGCACTTGGCAAGCTTGACGTTAACTCCGCTCGCGCATCCGGCGAGGCGGGGCACGTCGCTCGCCTCCAGAGCGCTCTCGTCGGCGATCACGGGAACGGGGCGGGCCGCCTCGGTCGCGCGGCGCAGGGCCTCGGGACCCGCGGAGGCGGGGACGGGCTGCTCGATCACGCGCACACCCATCTGCCGCAGCTCGGCCACCGCATCCGGCCCCTCCCCCGGCGAGAACGCCTCGTTGGCATCCACCCAGAGCTGAGCCCCGGAGAAACCCGCCACCGCCCGCACGGTCTCCACGTCCTGCCACCCGCCCACCTTCATCTTCAGGATCGGAAACGAAGAGAGCCTCCTCGCCTCCGCGACCGTGGTCTCCGGGTCGGCGATGCCCAGAGTATAGGAGGAGACCGGCTCGGATCTTCCCAGCCCGAGCAGGCGGTAGAGCGGGACGCCGAGGCGCCGGGCGGCGAGATCGTGCAGGGCGGCGTCGAGGGCGGCGAGCGCACTCGGAGGCAGACCCGCGTTCTTCCGCAGCGTGCTCTCGATGTCCCAGGGGTCCTGGATCTCGATGCTCCGCAGCGCAGCGGCCACACCCTCCGCGTCCTGCCCGTAGTAGGAGGTCGGGGCGGCCTCGCCCCGACCGGTGATGCCGCCATCTTCCAGCTCCAAGATCACGCGCTCAAACGACTCCGAGGAGCCGCGTGCGATGGCAAAGGGACGCTTCGTGTGGACCGTGAGAGTCCGGACGCTCGCTCTCAGCTCTCTCCCCTCGGACGGATGCCTGCAGGTGAGCATTCTAGCGGCGCGCACGACCCCCTTTCCAACCCCCACGTTAAAGCCTGGTTAAAAGCGTGAAGCCGCTGCAGGCGGCGTTTATACTGGCTTCCGGATGATGCATCGAGGAGGATCTTCTTGGCTGTAAGTGGGGCGGAGATACTCATCGTCGAGGACGACGAGGTCATCATGGGGACGCTCGCCTACAATCTCTCGCGGCAGGGGTTCAAGGTGAGCCGGGCCACCACCGGCACCGAGGCTCTCAGGATGGCGCGCAAACTGAGACCCGACCTCATCCTGCTGGACATCATGCTGCCCGGGGAGTCCGGGATAGAGGTCTGCGAGCGCATCCGGGAGCGGGACCGGGAAGTGGTGATCATCATGATCACGGCCAAGGACGCCGAGGAGGACAAGGTGCGCGGCTTTGAGGCCGGGGCGGACGACTACGTGACCAAGCCGTTCGGGATGAAGGAGCTCGTCGCCCGCATCAACGCGAACCTCAAGAGGAGTGAGGCGGGGAGCCGCGGCAGGATCCTGGAGGCCGGAGATCTCCAGCTCGACACAAAGAACTACGTCGCGGCGGTGAACGGCGAGCCCTTGAGCCTGCGCCTCAAGGAGTTCGAGCTGCTGGCGGCGCTGGCCTCCTCGCCCGGCGAGCTCAAAAGCCGCGAGGAGCTGGCCAAGGATGTGTGGGGACACGCGGGCGTGGGCTCCTCGCGCACGATAGACGTGCACATCCGGCGCATCCGAGCCGCGCTGGCGGAGAGATCTGCCTACGACTACATCCACACCGCCCGGGGACTCGGCTACCGCTTCGAGGCGAGGCCGAAGAACACGACGGGGGTAGGAGCGGGACCGCAAGGGTAGAACATGGTCATGGAGAAGGCAGATGCCCGCCGGTCCGCCGACCCCGAAGAGCTGCGGCGCATAAACAAGATCCGGCGCGACTTCGTAGCCAACGTCTCCCACGAGCTGAAGACGCCCGCCACGAGCCTCAAGCTCCTGGCCGAGAGCCTGGAGGAGACGATAGACGAGGATCCGGCCCAGGCGAAGCTCTTCGCCGCGCAGTTAAAGAGGGAGACCGAGCGCCTCAGCCAGCTTATCACCGACCTTCTGGACCTGGCCCGCATCGAGAGCCAGGAGAGTACGGAGTATACGGAGCTCGTGGACGTGCGCAGCGTCCTGATGACCGTGCTCGCGCGGATGCGCCCGGCCGCCCGCGAGAAGAGGATCTCGCTCCGCTGGAAGCGCTTCGGGAGGGCCGCCCAGTACACCGTCCGCGGCGATGAGACCCAGCTTGCCTCCATGTTCTCCAATCTGGTGGACAACGCCATAAAATACACCCCGGCGGGCGGAAGGGTCGAGGTGACGGGCGGGATGAGCGACGGGGAGGTCGTGATCCGCATCTCCGATACCGGCATCGGCATCCCCAAGGAGAAGCTTCCCCGCATCTTCGAGCGGTTCTACCGGGTGGACAAGGCCCGCTCGAAGGCCACCGGCGGCACCGGTCTCGGCCTCTCAATCGTCAGGCACGTCGCCGAGAACCACGGCGGGCGAGTCGAGGTCGAGAGCGAGCCCCGCAGGGGCTCCGTCTTCTCCGTCTACCTGCCGAGAGCCAGAGCGTAGCCTGCGCTCTCCGGGAAGCTGGCTACCCCCTGAAGTAGAATACCGGCGAGGCGCATGTGCAGCGAGACGGAGGTGGGCTGAGGGAGGGGGACCCGTTCTTACCGGGACTAAAGCCGGGCGACCCTCCGGACGATAACCAAGCG
>JBFLXF010000259.1:0-4541 GCA_040757515.1 Actinomycetota bacterium | reverse complement strand
ATGCACGCGGTCCTAGCCGAAACCGGGAAGAACCTGGTCCTCATAGACGCGGGCTTCGGACCGGAGGTGCCGCAGATGCTCGCCGGGCGCTATGAGCTCAGGCGCGGCGCGAATCTCATGGACACCCTGGAAGCCGCCGGACATGCAGCCTCGGAGATCACGCACGTCGTTCTCTCGCACCTCGATCCGGACCACGTCGGTTGGGCGCTGGAGCCGCCGAGCTTCCCGAACGCCACCGTCTACGTCCAGAGGGAGGCCCTCGAAGAGGCGCGCCAGATGCCGGAGAAAGACGGGCGTCGGCTCGCCGTCCCGGCGGTCGAGGCGGGCGTCGAGGAGGGCTGGTGCGAGCTGCTAGAGGGAGACGGCGAAATCGCGCCGGGGGTGAGGGTCGAGGTGAGGAGCGGACACTCTGCGGGTCATCAGATCGCGTGGATCGAGGGCAGCGAGAGGACCGCGCTCTTCACGGCGGATCTCGCACCCGCCAAGATCTGGCTGAACCCCGACCTCATAGCCGGCGTGGACACCGACCCCGAGGCCGCCCGCCGCAACCGCATAGAGGTGCTCTCGGAGGCCGAGGAGAGGGAAGCTCTCGTAATCCTCTACCACGAGCCGAAGGACGCTCTGGTCACGGTGCGGCGCTCGGAGAAGGGCTTCGAGGGCCTCCCGCTGGAGGGTTAGGGCTACTTCCTTCTGCGCTCCCTTATCTTGCGCCAGACTATGGGCGCAGCGAGGATGAGCAGCCTTCTGAGGATCGTCTTCATCTCGTCTCCCGGTCGCTTGCCGTACTGGTTTCTGCTACGTTGCTCCCCGCATCCGGGTTGCGCGAAACCTGCCCTTCGTGCCAGATAGTCAGCTCGCTGACCGGGCGACGCCTACGCGACCTCTCCCCCACGTCCGGGTAGCCGAGGTAGAGGTAGCCGACGATGGAATCGCCGTCTTCGAGGCCGAAGAAGCTGCGCATGTACCCGTGATAGGAGACGGGGCCGGTGCGCCAGATCGCGCCGAGCCCGAGGGAGTGGACGGTGAGCAGCATGTTCTGCACCGCGGCGCAGCAGGCAGCGTAGTTCTCCTTCGTCTCCACCTCGTCGCGCCCCCCGAGAGAGATGACCGCTATCACCACGGGAGCGCGAAACGCCTTCTTGCGCTCACGGCTGATCCTGCCCGCCGCAAGCTCTTCATCCTCTCCTTCCTCCTCGGCCATCAGGCGGGCGGTCTCTGCGCGGGCCTTCGCAAGCTCTCCGCGCCCTCGCCCTGTAAAGACGTGGAAGCGCCAGGGCTCCGTGATCTTATGGTTCGGCGCATGTACCGCGCTCTCCAGAATGCGCCAGATGATCTCCTTGGGAACCGGATCCTGCTTTACCTTTACGACGCTCCGTCGCGTCTCTATCGCCCGCTCTACGTCCAAACATCCTCCTCGTCGGTCGCCGTCTGCGCGCCAATTTTAGTGCAGCTTTCCGACGGCAAAGCGGCGAAGATTCACTTATCATGGTCTGCGGTCACGGTGGTAGGCGCGGGCGGAGCCGGTGACACGCCGGTCCGGCCTACCGGGCGACGAGACAAGGAGGCATGCCAGTGTCGAAGACCGTCACCGTCACCGGCGCCGCAGGCGCTATCGGGTACGCGATCTTGTTCCGGATCGCCTCGGGACAGATGCTCGGTCCCGACGAGAAGCTGCGACTGAAGCTGCTGGAGATCGAGCCGGCGCTCAAGGCCGCCGAGGGCACCGCGATGGAGCTCTACGACTGCGCCTTCCCGCTGCTGGAGTCCGTAGACATCACCGCCGACCCAAAGGAAGCATTCGACGGCGCCAACGTCTGCCTGCTCATCGGCGCCCGGCCTCGCCAGAAAGGCATGGAGCGCGCCGACCTGCTGGAGGCCAACGGTCAGATCTTCAGGCCTCAGGGCGAGGCGATAAACGAGGTCGCCGCCGACGACGTGCGCATCCTGGTCGTGGGCAACCCCGCCAACACCAACTGCCTGATCGCGATGAACAACGCCCCGGATATTCCGCGCGAGCGCTTCAGCGCGATGACGCGCCTCGACGAGAACCGCGCCGTCTCGATGCTGGCCCAAAAGCTCGAGGTAGGCGTCGAGGACATCCAGGATCTCGTCGTCTGGGGCAACCACTCGCCGACGATGTTCCCGGACCTCTTCAACGCGAAGGTCAAGGGCGAACGGGCCGTAGACCTGGTGGAGATGGACTGGTACGAGAACGAATACATCCCGCGCGTCGGCAAGCGCGGCGCGGAGATCATCGAAGCCCGCGGCGCCTCCTCCGCGGCCTCGGCGGCGAATGCCGCCATAGACCACGTCCGCGACTGGACTTTAGGCGCCGACGGCCTCCGCTCGATGGCCGTCGCCTCGCACGGCGAATACGGCATCGAGGAGGGCCTCGTGTGCTCGTTCCCGGTGCGACTCTCGGGCGGCGGAGAGCATGAGATCGCCGAAGGCCTCGAGGTCGGCGACTTCGCGAGGCGCAAGCTCGAGATCACCGTTAACGAGCTCAAGGAGGAGCGCGACGCGGTCAAAAAGCTCGGCCTAATCGGCTGACCTCCATGCCAGAGGCCACCCCGGAGTTCAAGCGCCGCCTGAAGGAGGCGTTCGACGAGGTGAGCGTCGGACAGACGTTCACCTACCGGCGCACCTTCACCGAGGGCGATGTCGCTCTCTTTTGCGGCGTCACCGGCGACTACAACCCCTATCACCAGGACGAGTCGTTCGCCCGGGAGTCCTGGTACGGCCGCAGGACCATCCCCGGGCTCCTCACCGGGAGCATGCTCACTCACATCGGCGGGATGCTCGGCTTTCTGGCCACCGAGATGCACTTCGAATACCTCGCGCCAGTCTACGCCGGGGAGACGATCACCTGCACCGTCACCGTCCTGGAGAAGGACACCTCGCGCCGCCGCGTCGAGTGCGGCGCCGACTTCTCCAACGAGGAGGGCAGGCAGGTCCTGCGCGCCCGGTTCTCGGGTTTCCCGGGGCAGCTTCGTCTGGGCCGGTAGGAGGACTGTGGCCGGGACGGACCGCTTTGTCTTCCTGCAGCGCGAGTACCCGAGCGCCAACATAGTCCTCGTACGGGGCGAGAGGCCCGTGCTCGTGGACACGGGCTTCGGTAGCGACCTCTTTGAGACGGAGAGACTTCTGCGGGAGGCCGGCGTTCCTCCGGAGCGGCTCGCGCTCGTCGTCAACACCCACTATCACTGCGACCACGCGGGCGGCAACTCCGGCTTGCGGCGCCGCTACGCCCTCCCTATAGCCGCCCACCGCTGGGAGGCGGCGATGGTCAACCGCCGGGACCGGGAATCGTGCTCCGCCGAGTGGCTCAACCAGCCCGTCGAGTCGTACACGGTGGACAGACCGCTCTCCGACGGCGATGAGATCGACACGGGCACGGTAGCGCTCAAGGTGTTGCACACGCCGGGCCACACGCTCGGACACCTCTCGCTGTGGGCACCCGAGGAAGGCGTCTTGATCCTGGGAGACGCGGCGCACGGCGACGACGTCGCATGGATCAACCCGTTCCGCGAGGGCGCCGGCGCGATGGTGCGGGCGCTGGAGACTCTGGAGCGTCTCTCGCAACTCTACGCCCGTCATGCCTTCTCCGGCCACGGACCTGCTATAGAGGACCCGCGGGCGGCCTTCGACACCGCCCGCCGGCGCTACGAGAGGTGGCTTGCGGAGCCCGAGAGGGCATACTGGCACGCCTGCAAGCGCATCTTCACCTACGCCCTGATGATCCATCGCGGCCTCGATGAGAGCGAGGTGCGCCCTCATCTTCTCAGCTGCCCCTGGTTCCACGACTTCGCCCGAAACGGGTTCGGCCTGCAGCCCGAAGAGTTCGTCCGTCCGCTCCTCGACGAGATGCTGCGCTCGAAGGCCGCAGTCTGGCATGAGGGCCGCCTCGTCGCCCGCCCGCAGCACAACCCGCCACCCGACGGCTGGCCGTCCGGCCCCGCGAGGCCGAGGGACTGGCCACCCCCAGAGAGACCCGGCGGCGGGTAGAGAACGCAGCCGTCTCACACGACCGCTCTGTCGAAGGTTACAGAACCTTTATACGCCTGCGAACCTTGGCGGTAGCCAATGCGGCAGCGATCTCGTCGAAGGCGCGCGCGGGGGCGGTGCCTTCGGCGAAGAGCGAGCGCCCCGGCTCGCCGGTGGCGTCGGGCAGGATCGGAATGCGCCCGAGTATCCTCGAGTTCAGTTCACCGGCGACCCGCTCGCCGCCGTCGCCGCCGAAGATCCTGAGCTCCTTGCCGCAGTCGGGGCACTCGGCGTAGCTCATGTTCTCGACGACGCCCGCCACCTTCAGATGCGCCTGCACGGCCATCTTGCCGGCCTTTACGGCGACGCGCGCGGCGTCGGCCTGCGGGGTGGTGACGACGAGGGCCTCGGCCTTGGGGATCATCTGCGCGACGGTGAGGGCGACGTCGCCGGTGCCGGGAGGCATGTCCACGATGATAAAATCCGGCTCGTCCCAGTAGACATCGCGCATGAGCTGGGTGAGCGCCTTGTTCACTATCGGGGCGCGCCAGATTATC
>JBFLXF010000258.1:0-4554 GCA_040757515.1 Actinomycetota bacterium | reverse complement strand
TCGTGGGTGCGGGGGGGGGGACCGGCGTCCCCCGCCTCTCTCTACTCCACCACCAGCTTGCCGCGCAGCATGCCCATCTGGCAGGAGAACTCGTACTCGCCGGGCTCATCCGGCAGGAACTCCACGGGCACCGTCTCGCCCTCAGGGAGCCGCGCGCTCTTGTCGAAGTCGCCGAAGACGACCATCTCCGAGCAGGCCGCGCTCTCCTCGCGGCGGAAGTTGAGGCGCACGGGCTTGCCGCGCTCGACGACTATCACGTCGGGCGTGTAGCCGCCCTTCACCAGGACCATCGCCTCCTGGTAGCCGCTGGAGGCGACCGGGACCCGGTAGCCCCCGCCCTTCGGCCCCCAGAAGAACCAGGCGATACCCCCGATCAGGACAATCCCGCCCGCGACGACCACCGCGTTCGAGGCCAGACCGATCCCCAGGGCCAGCAGAAGCAGGCCGATAACGGCCGGTGCAGCCGCTACTATCATTGCGTCACCTCCTTCGCTGCCTTGGGCTTCCAGAGCTTGAGACGGTTTGCGTTGGTGATCACGGTCACCGAGCTGAGGCTCATCGCCAGTGCCGCCAAGATGGGCGAGAGCAGCATCCCGGTGAAGGGATAGAGCACGCCCAGCGCCACCGGGATGCCGAGGCCGTTGTAGACGAAGGCTCCGAACAGATTCTGGTAGACGTTGCGCATGGTGGCCTTGGAGATCTCCACCGCCGTCACCACGCCCCTCAGGCTCCCGCTTATGAGCGTGATGTCGGCGGCCTCTATGGCTACGTCGGTGCCGGTGCCGATGGCGAAGCCGACGTCGGCTTGGGCGAGGGCGGGGGCGTCGTTGATGCCGTCGCCGACCATCCCGATCTTCTTGCCTTCGAGCTGCAGCGTCTGGACCTGGTGCGCCTTGTCCTGTGGCAGCACCTCGGCGAGCACGCGGTCGATGCCGACCTGCCGGCCGATGGCCTCGGCGGTGCGGCGGTTGTCGCCCGTGATCATGGCGACCTCAAGCCCCAGCCGCTTGAAGGCGGCGATGGCTTCTACGGAATCCTCCTTTAAGGTGTCGGCCACGGCGATAACGCCGGCCGCCGCGCCGTCGACCGCTACGTACATCGGCGTCTTGCCGTCGTCCGCGAGCCGCTGCGCCTCCGCTTCGAGCCGCCCGAGGACGACGCCCCGATCCCGCATGAGCTTGGCGTTGCCGAGCATGACGTGCCCGTCTTCGACATCGGCCTCGACCCCGTGGCCGGGGACGGCGTTGAAGTTTTTCGCCTCGGGCAACTCCAGTCTCTGCGCCTTTGCGCCCTCCACGATGGCGCTCGCCAGCGGGTGCTCGGAACTCTTCTCGATGGCCGCGGCGAGCTTCAGGACCTCATCCTCGCCAAAGCCGTTCTCGGTCACGACGTTGGTAAGCTCGGGTTTGCCCTTGGTTATGGTGCCGGTCTTGTCCAGCACGATGGTCTGAAGGCGCGAGGCGGTCTGGAGGGCGTCGCCGGAGCGGATCAGGATGCCGTTCTGCGCCCCCAGTCCCACGCCGGTCGTCAGGCTCATCGGGGTCGCCATCCCCAAAGCGCACGGGCAGGCGATGATCAGGGTCGTCACGCCCACGATGAGGGCGAAGGCCAGCGCGGGCTCCGGCCCGAAGACGTACCAGACGACGAACCCGGCCACGGCCAGGATCATGACCGCCGGGGTGAAGTAGGACGATACCACGTCCACCACGCGCTGGATGGGGACCTTCGAGCCCTGGGCGTCCTGCACCATGCGGATGATGTTCGAGAGCGCCGTGTCCTTGCCGACCTTCGTGGCCCGGAAGCGGAAGGACCCGGTGGCGTTTATGGTCGCCCCGATCACCTCGTCGCCCGGCCGCTTCTCCACGGGGATGGACTCGCCGGTGATCATGGACTCGTCCACCGAAGAGCTTCCTTCGAGCACTACCCCGTCCACCGGCACCTTCTCGCCGGGCCTCACCACCACGACGTCCCCGACCAGCACCTCTTCTACGGGGATGTCCATCTCCTGCCCGTGCCGGACGACGCGGGCGGTCTTCGCCTGCAAGCCTATGAGCTTCTTTATGGCCTCGGAGGTGCGGCCCCGTGCTTTGACCTCAAGCGCCAGCCCCAGGACCACGAGCGCCGTCACCACGACGGTCACGTCGTAGTAGACGTCTGTCATCGCCTCGTCCGGGAAGATCTGCGGGAAGAGCAGGGCGATGGTCGAGTACAGCCATGCCACACTGGTGCCGGTGGCGATGA
Source organism: Actinomycetota bacterium (assembly GCA_040757515.1). GTDB lineage: Bacteria > Actinomycetota > Rubrobacteria > Rubrobacterales > Rubrobacteraceae > JBFLXF01. The sequence continues at coordinate 2,313 of JBFLXF010000258.1, read as the reverse complement.
GGGTGTGCATGTTGGCCTGCCGGCGCTTTAGACCCTGCCACATGCCGACGAAGAACTGGCCGCCGCTGTAGACGAGCACGGCCAGGCTGGCAAGCCCCATCAGCCCCCAGACGACGCGCAGCTCGGCGCTCCCTCGCGGCAGGACATCCCGCAGGACCGGGAAGATCCAGGGGTAGGACAGGATCATGGTCGGCGCGCCGACCACGGCCCCGAACCACCACTTGCGCATCAGGCGCCGATACTCCCGCTCCTGCTCGGAGGGCTCGCCCTCCGGGGTCGCGTCGCCGGGCTCCACGGCCTCCTTCGCTGTGTAGGGACCGGTCTCTTCCACCGCCCGCGGCAGGGCCTCCAGGTTAACCGCGCCCGGCAGGTAGTCCACCTTCACCTCCTCGGTGGCGGCGTTCATGGTCGCGTCGAGCACCCCCGGCGTCGCCTTGAGGGCACCCTCGATCTGGCTCACGCACGCCGAGCAGTACAGCCCCGTAACCTTCAGCCGCAACGACGCCCCGCCGACGTCGAAGCCGGCGTCGCGCACCACCCGCACCAGCCGCCGGACGTCGGCTTGGGCCGGGTCATACTCGACGCGGGCGAGCTCCCCCCTGACGTTGACGTGTGCCTTATTCACGCCGGGCACGGCCTCTAGCGCCCGCTCCAGGGCCGGACCGCCGGAGCGGCCCCGCTCCAGACCGGTGAGCGGAAGCTCGATCCGTACCAGCCCTTCCGTCACGGGCGGAATGCCCGTCGTCGCCGAGGGCACCGTTCCCCTCCCGGCGTCTTCGACCTCCATGTACTCCTGCATGTACTTGGTACGCACGTACCTCTCCGGGTCCGCGTCGAACCTCCTCACGCACCCCTCCGAGCAGAAGTAGAGGTCCCGTCCCTCGTAGCGGCGCGAGGCGTGGGCGCTTTCTACCTTGACCAGCATCCCGCAGACCGGATCCCAGCCCGGACCCGACCTCGATTCGGCCCTCACCTTTTCCATCCGTGTCCCTCTCTTCTCTAGGGCTCGCGGCCTCCCAAGAAGGCCTCTGGCTACGACCCGGAGTCTCGCATCCAGCGCTGAAGCATCCCTGAGCCGTACCTGAGGCTTGGCTGAGTATCTGCCTTGTGGATCGTGACACAGAAGAGCGGAGCACCCATCCGGGCGAATGGCGACCCCGCAGGCAAGGAGGGGATCTCTACGCTACTTTCACCACCCGCGTCATGCCCCTCTCGGCGTGATAGACCTGGTGGCAGTGGAAGGCCCAGTCGCCCGGGTTGTCGGCGACCCACTCTATCGCCAGACGCTCCTTCGGCTCCACTATGACGGTGTCCTTGAGCGGCCCTCGTCCCGTCCCGTTGTCCAATCTGAAGAAGTGGCCGTGCAGGTGCATCGGGTGGGGCATCACGCTCTTGTTCTCGATCTCGAAGCGCACGTAGTCGTCCAGCCGGACCTCTATGGGGTCGGCGTCCGGGAACGCCTGGCCGTTTACCGTCCAGACGTAGGTCTCCTCGTTGCCGCCCAGGGTGATGGGAAGCACCCGGTCCGTGGTGCCGCCCTCCGGCGCTTCTGCCTCCGGCGCGGTCCTGAGCGCGCCGTACGAAAGTATCTCGCCCCCGAGCTCGGAAGGCATCTGGTCTGCCGGAGGCGGCGCGCCGTTCGTTCCCCTGTAGCGGAAGACCGCGCGTGCTTGCTTCTCTGTGCCTTCCGCCTGGGCAGCGAGCTGCCAGACGCCGGGGTTATAGGCCTCCACGAGCACGTCGTAGCGCTCGCCCATGCCGATCCGGATCACGTCCGCCTCCACCGGCTCGACGGGCTGGCCGTCGGTGTGGGTGACCGTCATGCGATGCCCGGCCAGGGCCACCCGGAAGATGGTGGCGGAGGAGGGATTGAGAAGCCTGAGCCGCACCTGCTGTCCCCGCCGGACCGTAAGCTCCTCCGGCGCTTCTGGGCGCTTGCCGTTTATGAGGTACAGCGGATAGATGACGTCCGGCGGCCACTGGGGAGAGGTTTCGCCGCCCATACCGGGCATGTCGCGATCCACTCCCTCCATGGGTTGCATAGGCTGCCCTTCCATGCCTTCCATGTCCGCCATCGCGCCCTGGTCGGACTTCAGCTTCTCCATCTCCTCTTCCGGGGTGCCCCGCACGCCGTCGAGCCAGTCGTCGAGCACGAGGGTGTACTCGCGGTCGTAGGAAAGGGTCTCGTTCCTGGGCTCCACGATCAGGGGCCCGTACAGGCCGCGGTCGAGCTGCACGCCGACGTGCGAGTGGTACATGTACGAGCCGGAGACGGGGACCTCGAACTCGTAGGTGAAGTCCTCTCCAGACCCT
>JBFLXF010000257.1:0-4563 GCA_040757515.1 Actinomycetota bacterium | reverse complement strand
GTCCGTGAGGCCCTCCGCCGTGGCCTCCCCGTCTGGTGTGCCGGCTCCCGGCCCCCCGTCCCGGCCCCCTGGTCTCCACTGCGCCTCTCCAGCGTTCCCGGCTTCGCCTGTCTCCCGGCTCCGTCTCTGTTCTAGCTCGTAAAAACGCTGCAAATCACGAAAAAAAGGTGTTGAGAAACCACCTCGTTCCCGTATATTTACTGTGCGCGCACAAATATATGAGACGTGTAAATGGCCTGGCGGCGCTGGTACCGCCCCAGGCCCGGCCCAAGGGGGTAAGTCTTGAGCAGGCAGAGTGTACTTCAGGTGTTGACGGATCGCGCGGCGGTCGAGATTGCGCGGGTGGCGGCTGCCCGTCCGGGGCTCTCGTCGAGGTGCGAGCGGGCGGCGGGCATCCTGGCGGAGCACGCCCTCTCTCCACGGCGGCGCCTGATCCGGGCGCAGGTTCGCGGTGGCGAGTTGGTCGGCTACCTGGTGCAAGGGTCCGGCGGCGCGGTCTACCGGGTGGAGGCTAAGGGCTTGTGGCGCTGTTCTTGCCCGGATCATCACGGGCGGCACCGCCTATTGCAAGGCTCCTCGCGGGCGTGCAAGCACGCTCTAGCAGTGTGGGCGCTGTGGCGGGCGGCGGTGGGGGCTCCGGCCCCCGCTGTCGAGGCGCAGGTCCGGCGCGAGAGGGCGGCGTGATGGGTGCCGAGGTCAGAGCCACCGTCCACGTCCATCACGGGGCAGCCCGCTGCCTGCGCTCCCTTTACGACCGGGCTGCTGAGGGCTTCGGCTTGTGGTCGGACTTCGACGCCGAGCGGTGGGGCATGGACTCCCGCATCACGTGTGACGAGCTTGCGGCGATGGTCGACGGCTCCACCCGCGAGTTTCCCGTCGCCGATCATCGGCGGCTGCACCGGAACGACGGCGACTTCGCGCGATGGGGGAGGCACGGAGGTCTTCGGACGCTGACGCTCTACGGTCGCCCGTACTTCTCGCTGCTGGCCCGCTTCCGCTGGGGACGCGTCGAGGTCGAGGCGCGGGTCAGCCATAGGGCGTCCCTCCGATGAGGGCCGCAACCCCTACCCTCGCGGAGCTCAGGGCGGTGCGGGACCGGGCGAGGACGGAGTACCTGGCCGTCGCCCGGACGACCCCGCGAGACACCGCCGAGCGCGCCCAGCGCTGGCGGGAGTTCCTGGAAGCGAACGCCGCCTACCTTCGAGCGAAAGGAGAAACGCGATGAGTGACCACGACCCCGCCAGCTTCTGGGGTGAGCCGATCCACACCTACACCCGCGCCGAGGCTCTGGCCGATGGCGTCCTCGTGGACGTGACGAAGACGGCCCGAGAAGCCGGCTTCCGTGTCACCGTTGCCCTCACGCAGAGCGTCTGGGCCGACGTGAACGACCTCTCCGGTTATCACGTGTCCGCCGGGCAGAGCGCCCACGGGCGGCTCTGGGACCTGCTCTTCATGGCACGCTACGCCGCCGGTAGGCGCGAGAACCGCGACCGTTCGGAGTTCGTCTATGCGCTCATCATGCCCGTCGGCACGGCCAACAACTACCGGGCGAAGTGCCACATAGGTCCCAGCGACGACGGCGTGCCCGTCGTGACCATCATGCGCCCCGACGAGGTCTGACCGGGACGCATCGCCAGCAGGGAGGGACCGATGCGCCCGACGGCAGACTACGTCCACCCCTTCCGCGTACCCTCCGGGGTCCGCTCGGCCTGCCGCGTCAGGCTCTACGTGCCAGACGAGGAGGACGGGGATCTCGGCGACGCTCCGGTAACCATCATCTCCGAACCGCCCAACAACCCCGGCACCTCCGTCACCAACGCCATCGAACAACTCGCCGCCGAGGTCATAGACGCCCAAGATCTCGTCCGTGTCCCGGTCTTCATCGAGCACTACCCGCCCGGGGCCACCGGAGGACGTGAGGAGACCTTCGACCTGGTCGTCTTCTCCCATCACGAGGTCCGCGAGGTCTTGTGCGGCAGAGTGTGGGGCAAGGAGATCGGCCCGCCCACCCGGAAGCCCCTCGGTCGCCGTGCCGTCGAGGTCCTCGTGGGTTCTCCGGTGTAGCCGTCCTTGACCGCCTCGCAACAGAAGCGCACAATGAACTGCGGGTGTGCGCGCACATCGCCAGGAGAGTTTGTGGACGTAGAGCAGATCATCTCCGGTCTGGAGGAACTGGACCGGACGCAGCTTGAGCGCGTCGAGGCCGCGCTGAAGAGGAGGCTGCGGCAGCTCGGAGCGGAGGGGACCGCTGGGAGCGGCGGACAGCCGGTCTCCGGCGTTATCGAGTACCGACCATACGCCGACGGGACGCTCCAGGCCGAGGTCCGCTACCACGTCCGCAAAGACGGCAGCGTCAAGGAGCAGGGACCCTACTGGTACTTCCGCTACCACGAGGGTGGCAAGCAGAAGAAGCTTTATCTGGGCAAGACCGACGACCCGGAGGGTGAGCTGGCGCGTAGACGTGGATCTGGCCGAGAGGAGGCACTTTGATCGAGCGAGTTGCGAAATGCTGCGGCGGATCGAGACCTTCACTAAAGTTTCGGACCGAGTGTGCCGATAACTATCCGTAAGCGTAAGGAGCTGGGGCAGCGTGCTCGTGACCCGTCTGGGCGGTTCTGCCGAAACGGATCGCGGTCGAGGACACCGCATTCAACCAACGAGTCATACAGACGAGGACAGAGTCACGTGAGCAGGCTGGCAATAAAGACAGGGTAGCACGATAGGAATGGACAGGTACGAAATAGCTACGATCTTTCGCATTGTATGTCCTGATATGGGGGATCAAGGGGGACTTTGAGGATGGCTAGCGCCAGTATCATGGTTCGAGTGACGAATCTACCGTATCGGATCATGATATTCATCTACGGGAAGGAGCCGTCGGGTGGGGCTCTCTAGGTCGGAGCACATGGGCCGCGTCAAGGGAAAGAATACGTCCCCCGAGCGGCTCTTGCGCTCTGCCTTGTGGGAGGCCGGGCTGCGATACCGCTTGAACTACAAGGTGCCTATGGGGCGTCCGGATATCGTCTTCCCAGGCCCGAAGGTGGCGGTATCCGTGGACGGGTGCTTCTGGCACGGGTGTCCCGCTCATTACTCGCGGCCGCGGTCTCGCGAGGAGTTTTGGTCGGAGAAGCTTGCCGCGAATGTCGAGCGCGATAGCAGGCTCACTATCGGTCTCGAAACTTTGGGATGGATCGTTGTGAGAGTTTGGGAACACGAAGTCTTCACGGATCTGGATGGAGTCGTGGCGCTTGTTCGTAGGGCGGTAGCCGGAGAACCACCTCCTGAAGAGCGTGACTGGCGTGTAATACGAGTGATCCCGGTTCCGCACGAGGGACAGGACTGGGAGCGGCGAGAACTCTGCTTGCTCCGTGACCCGGGCGTAGTGCGCTATGAGGTTGGTCCCAGGAAGACGGGAAGGGGCAAGGGAAGTCCAAAGGCGGTACGTACGGCCCGTGCGCGGTCCCCGGTTCGAAGGTCCTCTGGATCGGGAAGATGACGGTTCGGACGAATTCACCAAGACAGGATGATCTCGAGTTCTTGAAAAGCACGGTACGCCCTCCTTATGAGCAAGGCGATGACAACGTCACCATAGTCGACTTGTTTTCCGGATGCGGAGGGATGGCACTTGGTATAGCTCACGCAGCCTATCTCGGCGGGCGCGGCATCCGCATCCCACTAGCTATCGACTGCGACGAGGCGGCCGTGGAGGTCTTCCTGGACAACTTTCCCAGAGCCGGCTGCGTTCCCGATGACGTATGCGACTGGTTCGCCCCGGCCTTCGACGACCCGCTCACGACCATGGAGCAAAAGGCCAAGGCCCGTGTCGGTCCAGACGTGGATTTCTTGGTAGGAGGCCCGCCTTGTCAGGGTAACTCGAATCTCAACAACCACACTCGACGCAAGGATCCGCGCAACGCCCTCTACGCCAGGATGGCCCGAGCAGCACGTGTCTTGGAACCCCGCATTATCGTGATAGAGAATGTGCCACATGTGGTAAACGATCACGGTGGAGTCGTCGAAGCTACGAGAGAAGCGTTGGAGCGAGATGGCTATGAGGTCGAAGACGCCATCCTGAAGCTTTGGCATATGGGCTTGCCGCAGCTACGCAAACGACACGTCATGCTCGCTAGTCGGGACGATGAGTTCGTTCCCAAGGACATCCTCGGAAACCTCCTGCAGGAGGTTTCCGGGCTCGGTGTCCGCGACGTCAGCTGGGCTATCAGCGATCTGATGGACATTGCTGCGGAGAGTGGTTTCGACAGGGCTTCCAACCCCAGCCGAGACAATGCTCGACGTATCCGATGGCTGTTCGAAAACGACGCTTACGATCTGCCCAACCACCTGCGTCCTCCCTGCCACCGAAACGGGGAGCACACCTACAGATCGATCTACGGTCGTCTCCGTTGGGACCGGCCCGCGCAAACGATAACCACGGGATTCAATTCGATGGGACAAGGACGCAACGTGCATCCAGCCCGACGCAGAACGATCACGCCACACGAGGCAGCGCGCCTTCAGTTCCTACCCGACTTCTTCTCTTTCGCGGCGGTGGACACACGCAGC
>JBFLXF010000256.1:0-4604 GCA_040757515.1 Actinomycetota bacterium | reverse complement strand
AGGGAAGGCCCGGAGAACGAGGCCGCAGAGGAGAAGCAGGAAGCCCAGGAGGCCCGGCAGCTCCGGAGCCTCGCCAGGATAGACCGGAAGGCCGCCGAGCAGGCCGCCCTCCAGGCGGTCTCCGGCACGGTAAAGGACGCCGAGCTCGGCAACGAGAACGGCTACGTGGTCTGGGAGGTCGAGGTGGCCGGCGATGATGGCATGCTCCACGAGGTGAAGGTGGACGCCGGCAACGGCCAAATCCTCCACCAGGAGACCGGGGACGAGGGCTCCGAGCGGGGCGAGGCGAACGAAGCCAACGAGCCCGCGGAGACTTCGGGCAGCTAACGACCGGTCGGATTACAGCGACACTATTCTCTTCGAGGGGCTCTTCGGAGCCCCTTTTTGCCGCGTCTGGCCGCGCTACGCACGTGCATTTTCGCGCCTCAAGGCCGGCCGAACCTCCGGCTGAGCCGTGCTCGCAAAGAGCCCGATTGTCGCCAAGAAGCAACCCGCCGGGATACGCCGGCAAGCGAGTATGAAAGAAGTTCTCAGAGCACCGGACCAGCAGACCTGCGCGCTATTCCCCCGGAGCTCATGATCACCGCGAGATGACCTTCCGGCCGGCAGGCTTGGTTTGATCCCCGGTACGCCTTCCGTCATCTTCGACCATGACTGTTTGACGGACCGCATCCTTCTCCACAAGCCGCCACTCCTTGGCGCGCCGCCAGCGCCCGAAGACGAGGCGCGCCAGCAGGTAGGCCGCAATGGCGGCGAACGCCCAGACGCCCATCGAGCTCAGGAACGCTGCGACCGGCTTGCCGAAGAAATAGGCCAGGGTGCCCATGGTCGTGGCCCAGGTAATGGCTCCGGCGACGTTGGCCGCCAGGAAGCGACGGTAGGGCATCTTCGCCGCTCCGGCGAGCGGCCCGGCCAACACCCTCAGCAGCGCGACGAAGCGGCCGAAGAAGACCGTCCTGGCGCCGTGACGGGCGAAGTAGCGGTCGGCCTTCGCAAGCTTCTCGGGGGTAACGCCGAGCCACCTGCCGCGCTGCTCCAGAAAACGCCTGCCGCCCTTGCGGCCGATAGCGTAGCCCAGAGAGTCGCCGGCTATAGCGCCGAGGGCGGCGAAGCCGACCACGAGCGGTAGGGAGAGGCGCCCCGCAGCGGCCAGATAGCTCGCGGCGATCAGGGCGGTCTCCCCGGGCAGCGGCAGGCCCGCGCTCTCCAGAGCCACTATCGCGGCGATGCCGGGGTAGCCCATAGCCTGGAGCGCTCCGAGCACTCCGCCAACCAGCTGTCCCGTCGCGGGGATCACCAGGATCACTCTCTTCCGTCGCTTTTGTTACGGTACCAGTATCCGCCCGAAACCTAAGAGGCGAGTGAGGATAGGGCAATGGTTCTGTGAGGGGTGCATAGAGAGGCCGGGGGCGCCGTACTCCGGCGCCCCGGATGTAGCCCCGTTCGGTTGTGCTAGGCGGTCCTTCAGTCGCCGTCCTCAGCGGCCGTGCCGGGGAGATCGGGCTTGCCGTCCTCGACCTGATTGCCGCCGCCCTGCTGGATGCTGTCCCGGTCGGGGCCGCGGGCCTCTCGCTCCTCGGCCTGTCCCGGCTTGTCCGGCGACGTCTGGTCGCCGTGCTGGATGTTGTCCGGGTCGGTCTTGGTGTTCTCGGCCTGCTGCGCCATCTGGACCGCGGAGCCGCTCTGTTGCGCGGTCCCCTGCTGCCGGGCGAAACCCAGAGCGCCGAAGGCCAGCACCGCAGGAACCGCGGCGACCGCCAGAAGCTTCCTCTTGTCCACGTCCTCGCACCTCCTCTCTACCTGCCTCGTCGCTCTCATGGTCCGTCAGTCGCCTTCGCCACTACATCGGGATCTCCTCTCTGTATGGTCTGCAATGCGAGTATCCTCCCCAGGACTAAGAGGGCTTTGAGAGCGGGGTGAGAAGCGGGTTAGATCCGGATAAGAACCGAAACACCCGACGCCGGAAGGCGGCAGGGATCCATCCCGGCCGGAGCGACGCTCCGGTTCCAGAGCCTCGCCGAACGGGTCTGCGGCACACCGGGCCGCGCCCCGCGTATCTATCTCCATCCTCGATCTCTCGCACCGGAACGGTTCAGGCGCTTCTCCATTCCGCCGTCTCTCCAAGCGAAAGGAGAGGTTGGGTTTCTCTACGGAAGCGCCGCCTTAGAGGCCCGGCGCGGGCGGCTTTGGGGGCAGGATCAGGGTGAAGGTGGAGCCTTCGCCGGGGATGCTTCGGGCCTCTATCGTTCCGCCGTGAGCCTCGGCTATCTGGCGGGCTATGGAGAGGCCGAGCCCGGCGCCGCCCTCCGTCCGGGCGGAGTCCAGCCGGTAGAAACGCTCGAAGACGAGGGGAAGCTTCTCCTCCGGGATGCCTACCCCCGTGTCGGAGACCTCCAGGAAGGCCCGGTCTTGCGTCTCCCCCACCCGCACCGTCACGGTTCCGCCGCGGGGCGTGTACTTGATGGCGTTGTCCAGGAGGATGGAGGCCGCCTGCCGGATCCGGTCGCGGTCGAAGGTCGCGCTCACGGGTTCTTCCGGGGGAGCATACTCGACGGAGACCTTCCCGCCAGCGGCTGCGCGCGCCGCCTCGACCGCCTCGGAGGCCAGCTCGCGGAGGTCGTAACGCCCGACGCGCAGCGAAGGTCCTTCGTCTCCGCGGGCCAGCGCGAGCAGGGCCTCGGCCAGCGAGCGCAGCCTCTCGGCCTCCTGCCTTATGGTCCTTACGCTCTTGCGCGCCGCCTGCGGGTCCTCCAGCGCCCACGCGTCCAGCATGTTCGCATGACCGCTTATGGCGGTGAGCGGGGTCCTGAGCTCGTGGCTGGCGTCGGCGGCGAAGCGCCGCTGGCGGGCGAGGGCCTCTTCCTGACGCGCGAGGGACGCCTCCAGACGTCCGAAGGCCGTCTCCAGACGGGAGAGCAGGCCGTTTATGGTTGCGGCCAGACGCCCGATCTCGTCGTTGGGGTTCGCCACGGGCAGGCGCCGGCTGAGGTCGGTCTCGCTCATCTCACGAGCGGAGCTCACGACGGCGTCCACGGGCTTGAGGGCGATCCTGGCGAGCAGGTACGCTCCGCCGACGGAGAGGAGGAGGGCGACGCCGATCGCGGCCGCCAGCGTCGTGGCGATGGTCCCTAAAGTCTCCTCCAGGCCGCTGTAGGAGCGGCCGGCCTCGAGTATCACGGGAGGGCTTCCCTCGTGTCCGACGGGCATGGCGTAGACGTAGTCCGGGGCTTCCCCGGAGAGCTCGGCGGTGCCGGAGGCGGGCTCCCCGGTAGCCGCCACCTCGCGCCAGAGGCCGTCCTGCCCCGGCGCGTCGGTCGGTAGGCTCACCGACTCGTAGAGCACCCGGCCTTCCCGGTCGCGCACCACGACGAAGACCCCGTCGAGAGAGAGCTGCTCCGCCACGTCGTCCTCCAGCGTCACCTGCGGGGCCCCGTCCGAGCCTCCCTCTACCTCCAGATCGCGCGCGGCTAACTCGGCGCGGCTCTGCACGGTGTTCTCCACGTTTGAGAGCAGGGAATCGCGCAGGATAAGGTAGAGCCCGACCCCGAGCAGCATCAGGATCGCCCCTATGGCGAGAGCGTTGAAGATCGTCAGCCGCCAGCGGATGGGCACCGCCGCTACTTCTCCTTCAGAGCGTACCCGGCACCGCGGATGGTGTGGATCAGCTTCGGCTCCCTTCCGGCGTCCACCTTTCTTCTGAGGTATCCGATGTAGACGTCAACGACGTTCGTCGGGATGCCGAACTCCTGCTCCCAGACTCTGCTGAGGAGGAAGTCCCTGCTCAACACCCGCCTCGGGTTCTTCGCCATGAACTCCATCAGCTCGTACTCGCGCTGGGTGAGCTCTATCTCGTGCTCGCCGCGCCGGACCTCGCGGGTGGCGGTGTTCACCTCCAGGTCCCCCACCCGCAGTATCTCCTCGCCCTCGACCCGGCGCAGGAGGGCTCCTATGCGGGCCACGAGTTCCTCGATATCGAAGGGCTTGGTGAGGTAGTCATCGGCACCGTGGTTGAGGCTGTGAACCTTATCCAGAGTGGTGTCGCGGGCGGTGAGCATGATCACCGGCACCCGGTTGCCCGAGCGCCGGATGTCGTTCAGCACCCCGACCCCGTCCAGCTTGGGGAGCATGATGTCCAGCACGACGAGTTCGGGTCTGAACCTCTCGACCTGCTCCAGAGCTTCCCGCCCGTCGTAGGCGCAGCGCACCGAGAGGTTGCGGCGCTCCAGCTCCGGCTCGACGAAGCTGGTTATGGCGCGGTCATCCTCGACCAGTAGTATCCTCGTTCCCGCTCTCATCTTCTCATCACCTCTACGGGTACGCATTCTACTTCCGGAGCCGTCCCGGTTTCTTTCGTTCGCCGCGCGGGCGACCTTCCGGCCCTCCGGCACCGGAGGGCGAGCCGGGCGCCGGCCCAGCCGCTCGCGAGGCCGAGGAGGACGCCCGCCGCCACGTCCGTCGGCCAGTGCACGCCGACGTAGACGCGCGAGTAGGAGATCGCAGCCGCAAGCGCGAGCATGCCCCAGCCCCAGACCGGCAACCGAGCGAGCAGCCTTTTTGCTGCCAGCGCCGTGCCCGAGGCGGTGGCGAACGCGCTCGTCGCGTGA
>JBFLXF010000255.1:0-4611 GCA_040757515.1 Actinomycetota bacterium | reverse complement strand
ACCGGGAACTCGTAGCGGTGGGGATCTCCGTCCCGGGCGGCCTTCGAGATCGCCGGCCCTCCCGGGAATCCGAGGCCGAGCATCCGCGCCCCCTTGTCCAAAGCCTCGCCCGCAGCATCATCCAACGTCTCGCCGAGGAGCTGCATCTCTCCAGCTCCGTCCACCGCGTAGAGGGCAGTGTGCCCGCCAGAGGCTATGAGGGCGACGAACGGCGGCTCCAGCGAGGGATCGGCCAGATAGGCCGCGGCGACGTGACCTTCGAGGTGGTTCACCGGCACGAGCGGAAGCCCGCGCGAGTAGGCGATGCCCTTGGCTGCGGCAACCCCGACGAGCAGTGCCCCGATCAGGCCCGGACGCACCGTAACCGCCACCCGCTCCACCTCGTCGAGCGAAATGCCCGCGTCCGAGAGCGCCTTCTCAACCACCCCGTCCATGCGCTCGAGGTGGGCGCGGGAGGCGACCTCCGGGACCACGCCGCCATAGCGGGAGTGCTCGGTCTGGGTGTGGACCACGTTCGAGAGCGCGCGGCGGCCGTCCGGCTCAACCACCGCCGCGCAGGTGTCGTCGCAGGATGTCTCGATGGCCAGGATCACGGTGATGGTTATAGCACCTTCGAGACGCCATCTAAAAGTATCGAAGCCGCTCCTACAGCAGCTCGCCGATCCCCTCGACGATCGCGGATAGCGTCCTGCGGGCGAACTCCTCGACAGGCAGGCCAGCGCCGCCCCGGCTCCACCGCAATCCGGCGCCAAAGATCGCCCAACTCACCACCGACGCCGTGATCTCCGGGTCCGCCGGTCGCCGCTCCGGGGGCAACTCCCCGATCCAACCCAAAAGCACCTCGTAGAGCTCTCCCTGCACCCGCGCCTCTATGAGCGGCCTGAACCTCCGGTCCGTCCGTCTGCAGGCCGTCTCGAGCCCCGCGAGATACTCGCAGGCCGCAACGATCAGCGCCCGCAAGGTCTCCTCCTTCAACCCGGGCGACTCCGGCAGCCTCCGACGCAGCTCCCTCCGGAAGGACTCGCTCACGTAGTGGTCGAAGAGCTCGTACTGGTCCCTGAAGTGCGCGTAGAACGTCGCCCGGTTTATCGTTGCCCGCCCGGCGATCTCCTGCACGGTGAGGCCCGCGTGGCCCTTCTCCGCCACCAACTCCTCGAAGGCTCGCAATATGAGCGCCCGCGTGCGCCTGACGCGCGGGTCCACCCTCTTCCCGGTAGGCTCTCTAACCAACATTCTCGCTCCTCTGTCGTTTATCCGACGACGCGCCGCTTTTGACGGTTGAAAGCCGCACTTACGCGCCGCACTATCTTATGCGACGGCCGTTGTTTTAACAATATTCGACGGATAAAGTACATTCGACGCGGAGGAAGATCGAGATGCAGGTCACGATAATCGGGACGGGGAACATGGCGCGCGGGATCGGGACGAGGCTCCTGGCCGGCGGGCACGAGGTTGTGCTGCTCGGGCACGAGGCGGGCAAGGCGGAGGAGCTCGCCGGCGAGTTGGGAGGTTCCGTCCGGGCGGGCGCGGCCGGAGATCCCATAGAGAGCGAGGTGGTAGTGCTCGCGGTACCTTATGACGCTGCGGGGGAGGTGGTGCGGCGGTACGGGGATGAGCTCTCCGGCAAGGTGGTTGTGGACATCAGCAACCCCGTGGACTGGCAAACCTTTGACGGGCTGGTTACGCCGCCCGAGAGCTCGGCCGCCGAGGAGATCGAGAAGGCGGCGCCAGAGGGGGCGCGGATCGTGAAGGCCTTCAACACCACTTTTGCGGGAACGCTGGTCGAGGGCCGGGTAGCGGGGCAGCCGCTGGATGTTTTCATCGCCGGCGACGACGCCGAGGCCAAGGAGACGGTAGCCCGGCTCGTACGCGACGGCGGGCTGGTAGCTATAGATGCGGGTCCATTGCGCCGGGCTCGGCAGCTCGAAGGGCTTGGCTTCCTGGGGATGACGCTCCAGCAGCCGCTGGGGTTGAACTTCATGAGCGCGTGGAAGCTCATAAGCTAGGGTGATTCGGGAGGGCAAGATGAGCTACCATCGCAAGAACCCGCCACGTCCGGCGGCCGACCGATCGGCGAAGCTGCCCGCGACGCTGCGCCTCGGGGCCGTGCACCTGACCGTCTCCGACCTCGACCGCTCGGTCGCCTTCTACGAGAGTGTCATCGGCCTGAGGCTACACAGCAGGGAAGAGGGAGCGGCGGCGATGGGCGCGGGCGAGGAGGATCTGCTCCTGCTCCACGAGGAGCCCGGGGCGCGGCGCGCGGGACGGCACGCGGGACTCTATCACTACGCGCTGCTCTTCCCCACGCGCGAGGAGCTGGCACACGCGGCGCTGCGGCTCGCGGCGACGCAGACCCCCATACAGGGCGCCTCCGACCACGGCACGCACGAGGCCATCTACCTCCCCGACCCCGAGGGCAACGGCATCGAGCTCGCCGCCGACAGGCCGCGCGAGATGTGGCCGGATCCGCCGGCCTACGCGAGCGGCCCGCGCCCCCTCGACCTGGAGGACCTGTTCTCCGTTGTCGCGGGCGAGGAGCCGCGCCGCGAGGCCGCACCGGAGCTCGCGGTCGGGCACGTTCATCTGCACGTCGGTGACCTGGAGCGGGGCCTGCGCTTCTACCGCGACGTGCTCGGATTCGAGCAGATGGCCCTCATACCCGGCGCCGCCGCGTTCGTCTCCGCCGGCGGCTACCACCACCACCTCGGCTTCAACGTCTGGCGCGGCGTAGGCGTACCGCCCGCCCCTTCCGGCACGGTCGGCCTGCGCCACTGGACTGTCGTGCTCGACGACGAGGGAGAGGTAGAGGCCGTGCGAGAGCGGGTCCGGGCGGCGGGCGGCGAGATCGAAGATCGGGCCGGCGGCTTCCTGGTGCGCGATCCGTGGGGCATCGCCGTGGTCTTCGAGGACGAAGGCTCGGCCCGCGCTAACCTCTCCTGAGGGCTAGCCGGACTGCTCCGGAGTCCCGGTGGGGGCCGGCTCCCGCCCGTCCTCTCCGGTGGCGAACCCCGGCAGCAGGCGAGCGAGGAGCAAGGTCGAGAGCGCCGAGGTCTCGCCGCCCTCGCCGCTGACGAGGACCGGGCGCGGGGCGTGGCGCATGAGGCGCTCGCCGACCTCGACGCGGCGGCGGGCGAGCTCGTAGCGGACCATCGCCCGGTTGTCGCGGTGAGCCTGTCCGAGGTGGTGCAGCGCGGTCGCCTCGTTCTCGGCCTCGGTGAGGGCGGCCCGGCCACGGGTCTCTATCTCGAGGCGCACGCGCTGGGCCTCGGTCTCCTTCTCCTCGAGCATTCGCGCAACGTCCTGGCGAGCGCGGTTGCGGGCCTCGCGAACCTCGACGAGCCGAGCGTCGCGCTCCTTCTTGGCGCGCTCTATCTCCATGAGCAGCGCGTCTATGCGGCGCTTGCGGGTCAGCTCCCACTCGCGCTCGTAGGCGCTCATCTCCTTGGCGACCCGCTCCCGGGTGGCGAGATGCTCCTGGTACTGGTCGGGGAGCTGCACGTCCGGGATGTTGGCCCCGAGGATACGGACGCCGTAGCTCGCGAGCTGACGGTTCAGGTACTCCTGCATGTCCCCCACGTCCGAGCCGCGCAGGTCGTAGGCGCGCTCCGTGCGCACCTGGCGGCTGCGCTGCCTTATGGCGTCCTGCACCGCGCTGGAGAGGACCATGTCGAAGTTCGAGGCGCCGATGACGCGCACGAAGGCGACGGGGTCCGTGATGCGGAACTTGAGGAAGAACTCGATGGCCTTCAGCGGCACGTTCTCCCGCGTCGGACAGACGGCGACGGGGGCGAGGTAGGGGATCTCCGTCGCCGTGTCCACGACGAACTCCACCTTGTCCCACGGGAACCAGAGATAATGGCGCCCCGGCGAGAGGGTGCCGATTATCTTGCCGTAGCGCGACATTACGCCGGTCGTGCCCTGCTCTATCTCGACTATTGCCCCGCGCCAGAGCCAGAGCGCGGCGAGCAGCACCAGCAAGACCGCGAGCGAGAGGGCGAGGACGGCGATGGCGACGGACCCGGAGAACAGCGCGACGCCTGCGAGGTAGGCCGCCACGCCGAGCAGGAAGAGCCAGCCGAAGCGCCTGCGGTCCTTCGGGATGACGACCGGCACGATCTGTCCGGCGTCGCCCCCGCGCAAGAACTGCCGTACCCCCGACCAGGCCGCGACGACCTCCTTGACCCGCGAGAACTCGTGCGTCCGCCCGGTCGCCGTCACCGCGCGCCTCCCTCGCCGTGCTCACCTATACGCTCCACGCGCTCCTTGACCGCCTCGTCGGTGACGGAGCGCCGTATCTCCTCCACCCTCTCGGCGTTGGCCTCCTCGGCCTGCGCGGGTTCGGTGGTCGCGGCGCGCTCGGCGGTGACGAGGCGGTCTATCTCCTCACCCCGCTCCCGGATGCGCGCCCGGATCTCCTCCAGCCGAGCCCGGATAGCCTGCAAATCTTCGGGCGTGTACAGCGGCTCGGCCTCTGCCCCGATCATCTGGCGTGCGATCTCCAGGAAGTCCACCGCCCGTCCGTCGCCGACGCGCACGACCTGCGGCAGCCGGTCCGCTACCGCCGCGAGCCGTTCGAGGAGCTCCTGCTGAAAACGGTACTCGAGGATCTCC
>JBFLXF010000254.1:0-4625 GCA_040757515.1 Actinomycetota bacterium | reverse complement strand
CCGTTGTCCATACGCAATTACCTCCCGAACTCGCCTTGCACGCCGGTGTTCTCTACCCTCAAACAGCCGATTTCTACCGCTTGAGGATCTGGCGCAGGGCGGCCTCGAGGTGCGGATGACGGAAGCGGTAGCCGGTCGCCTCCAGCTTCGCCGGGCGCATCCGCTGGCTGGCGAGCAGCAGAGCGTCGGCCAGCTCTCCGAGCGCAATGCGGGCGGCGGGAGCGGGCACTGCGAAGAGGGTCGGGCGGTGCAGAACCCTCCCGAGCACCCTTGTGTAGTCGGCGTTGGTCACAGGGCTGGGGCTCCCGGTATTGACCGGCCCCTCGACGGACTCGTTCTCTAGAGCGTGGACGATTACACCGACGACGTCTTCAAGAGAGATCCAGCTCCACCACTGCCTCCCCGAGCCGAGCCTGCCTCCCAGACCGAGCCTGAAGATCGGGAGCGTACGGCCCAAAGCGCCGCCCTCTTTGCTGAGGACTATCCCGATCCTGGGATGGACCACCCTGATCCCGGCCTCCCGCGCGGGATCAGCCGCCGCCTCCCACTCCCTGCAGACCGTGGCCAGAAAGTCCGATCCCGGCTCGCTCTCCTCCGTGAGCACCTCGTCGCCCCGGTCCCCATAGTATCCGACCGCCGAGGCGCTGACCAGCGTTTTGGGCGGCTCGGGGAGAGCGGCGAGCGTCTCCGCCAGAAGCCTCGTCCCCTGTCTGCGACTCTCCAGGATGCGCCGCTTCTTCTCCGGCGTCCAACGCCCCTCAGCGATGCTCTCGCCAGCCAGATGCACCACGGCGCCGAAGCCCGAAAGGTCGCCGTCTATCCTGCCCGCCGCCGGGTCCCAGCCGATGTCGTTCGCCGCCCGCGGCGAACGGGTGAGCCGGAAGACCCGGTCGCCGCCCCTCTCCAGTTCCCCGGACACCGCCCTCCCGATAACACCCGTAGCCCCGGTTATCAGAACGTCCATCCCGCCCCTCCTCTCTCGCCGCCGCTAAGAAGCATGTTAGCGTTCCTCCCCCGGCAGAGATATAAACCCGCGCACGCGAGTACCTGCTCGCACATCAGGAGCGCGATCCCAGACCCGTCGGCGAATACGGGGACGCGCGCCTCCAACCGGAAGGACCGGCTACCGTTCGGGCGCAGCGTCGCCGTTGCGCGCTCTGAACTTAACGTCGGCGGCCTCCGGCACGCCGCCGTCAGCAGCCAAGCTCGCGCCGCCGGCCAGAGCGCCGACCGCTCCGGCGAGATCCTGAATCTCCGATGGAACGACGAAGAGTTTGCTCGCCGGCCCCTTCGCCATCTCCGGGAGAGCCTTGAGGTAGAGGAAGCGCAGAGCTTCGGGACTCAGGTCGCTGGACTGCAGGCGCTCGAAGAGGGCGCCGGTCATCTCGATCTGGGCTCGCTGGACGTTGCGGTAAGCCTCGGCCTCCCCCTGGGCGCGCAGAACCGCGGAACGCTGCTCGCCCTCGGCGCGCAGGATCGCCGACTCCTTCTCGCCCTCGGCCTTCAGGATCGCCGCCCGCTTGTCGCCTTCGGCGGTCAGGATCGCGGCGCGGCGGGTACGCTCGGCCTGCATCTGCTTCTCCATCGCCTGCTGGATGTCGCGTGGGGGGATGATCTCCTTCAGCTCCACCCTCGTCACCCGGATGCCCCACTTCTCCGTCACCTCGTCCAAGACCGTGCGGAGCTTGGCGTTTATCTCGTCGCGCGAGACGAGCGTCTTGTCGAGGGTGAGGTTCCCGATGACGTTCCTCAGAGTGGTCTGCGTGATCTGCTCCAGCGCCAGATGAAAGTTCGCGACCTCGTACTCGGCGGCACGGGCGTCCACGACCCGGTAGTAGACGACCGTAGAGATCTGGATGCCGACGTTGTCGTTGGTGATGACCGCCTGCGGCTGGAAGGAGACCACCTGCTCCCGGAGGTCGGTCTTCGGCAGCATCCGGTCCACTATCGGGACGACGAAGGTCAGCCCGCTCTCGGCAGTCCTGTGGTAGCGCCCTAATCGCTGCACTATCGCCACCCGGCTCTGCGGGATGATCCTGACGCTCCTCGCCGCCACCAGAAAGACGACGAACGCCAGGATCGCCAGCACTATAAGCCCCACGCTCACGACTCTTCTCCTCTCTCCGTCTGCACGACCTCGACCAGTGCCGTCACCCCGTCGGTGTCCAGTACCCGCACGTGGGTGCCAGCCTTTATCCTCTCCCCGGGGTGCAGCGAGCGCGCCGTCCAGTAGTCGCCGCTCCCGATCCTCACCGTCCCGCTCCCGCCTGGCTCTATCGCCGCCGTCACCACGCCCCTCCTGCCCGCGATGCTGTGGGGGCTGACGTACCGCTCGCCGCCCCGCAGAGAGAGCCGGTTCAGCAGCGTCGGCCGCAAGATCGCCATGCTCAGAATCGAAGCCGCAACGAAACTTGCCGCCTGCGCCACGAGTCCCAGCCCGGCGAAGGCCACAACCAGAGCGACGACGGCCCCGAGAGCGAAGAACAGAAGGAAGAAAGAGACCGAGAGCAACTCCCCGGCGAACGCCAGGGCGGCCAGCACGGCCCAGAAGATTATGTCCCAGTCCAAAACGGGCTCCTCCTGTTCTCCCACATTCTATACCGCCCCACGGGAGCAGTAGCGGATCGGGGCGGGAGCCGCCGCCGAAAGCTAGAGGCTGAAAGCGTCGTCCAGGATCTTGCGGTGATCAAAGGCGAGCTCGACGTCGCGGTAGTCGAGAACGGCGACCTCGGCGGCGTCGGAGGCTGCGGAGAGGTCGCCTCCGACGGGCCGGGCCAGAAAGGCGACGCTGACGTTGTGGCCGCGCGGGTCGCGCTCAGGGTCGGAGTAGACGCCGACGAGACGAGCTATCTCGACCGCCATCCCGGTCTCCTCGGCGGCCTCGCGCACCGCGGCCTGCTCGACGGTCTCCCCCACCTCCACGAACCCGCCCGGAAGCGCCCACTGCCCCTCGAATGGATCGGTGCCCCGCCGGATCAGGACGACACCCTCTCCTGAAGGTATCACCACGTCCACCATCAGCTTCGGAGTCTCCGGTCCCGGCATCTCTACCTCCCCTCTGGCCTACCGCCAACGGTACTACCAACCATCCGTCCGCGCCAATCCGCCGCGTCCGGAAGGACGGATATGCGCGAGCCGCAACGGTAACATCTCTCCCGTGAAGCAGGATCGTCACCACGGATCATCCCGCGCGAGTCCGCCGGACGCGCCCCTCGCGGCGCTCTGCGGACTGCTCGCCTTCCTCCTATACCTGGCCACGCTCGCGCCGACCGTCCTCTACTATTCGCCCAGGAACTTCGACTCGGCGCACCTGCAGGTCGTCGCTTCCGTGCTCGGCATCCCGAGCTACACTGGCTACCCGACCTATGCCATGCTAGCTCACCTCTTCACCTACCTGCCCTTCGGAGATCCGGCCTACCGGGTGAACCTGGCCTCCGCCGTCTTCGCGGCGTTCGCCGTCGCAGCCCTCTACCTCTTGTGCCGCCGCCTCGGGGCCGGGTGTCTCGCCTCGGCGGCGGGCACCCTGGCCTTCGGGCTCTCGCGCACGTTCTGGGGACAGGCGGTCATCGCCGAGGTCTACACCCTGCACATGCTCTCTATCGTTCTCTTCCTTTTCGCCCTGCTCCTCTGGCGGGAGCGCCGCCGGGACCGGCATCTGCTCCTGGCTGCCTTTCTGGGTGCCCTCGCCTTGACAAACCACCTGACCAGTCTCTTCTCGCTGCCCGCCGGACTGCTCTTTATCGCCGCCACGGAGCGGCGATCGCTCGCCCGGCCGCGCCTGCTGCTCGCGGGGTCGGGGACGTTTCTGCTGGGGCTGCTGCCGTATCTATACCTGCCCGTCCGAGCCTCGATGGACCCTCCCCTCGTGGGAGCCGGTCCGGCGGGCGACCCCTCGACGCTCTCCGGGTTCTTGGATCTCGTCTCGGGCGGGGAGCACAAGGGGAGAATCCTGGCCTTCGGGCCGGAGGAGTTACCGGAGCGGCTCGGGCTCTACCTCTCGGAGCTCACCGCCAACCTGAACCCCGCCCTGCTCGCGCTGGCTCTCGTGGGGCTCGCCACATTGGGGAGGTGGGACCGGGCGGCGTTGGCGCTCTTCGGAACGGTCTTCGCGCTGAACCTGGGCTACGCCCTGGAGTACGACATAGAGGACGTCGCCATCTACTTCATCCCCACCTACTTTGTTCTTGCCATCTTCCTGGCCTTTGGAGCGAGCGTCGTCATCGAGCGGGCCCGAAAGGCGCGGCTTCGGTCCGTCGCAGCGCTGCTCGTCGCCGGCGCGGTAGCGGCAGGGTTACCCGGAGCCCACGCAGCCTCGGACAGGAGCGATGACTACCACGGACGCGAGATCGTGGAGACCGTCGCACAGAGCGCTCTGCCCGGCTCGACGGTCCTCTACCACGGTCGCTCGCTGCACTATATGCAGCTTGTCGAGGGGCGCAGAGAGGACCTGCGGCTCGTAGACCCGTTCTACACCGCAGACTGGGTGGAGCGGGCAGAGAGGGCGCTGCGGCGCGGGCCGGTCTACGTGCTCTACCCCGGCGCGACCAACGCCCGCCTCTTCCGGGAGGCGGGCTACGAACTCATCCCGGCAAGAGAAGGTATGCTCTACCGGGTGGTGGAGCGGC